>NZ_JBNPNC010000067.1:0-11249 GCF_050314315.1 Desulfovibrio sp. SGI.102
ACCACACCTTTTAAAATCAAAAAACATGCCGGACATCCTCAAAGCCCATAATGCAAAAAAGACCGGTGGCCCGCAGCACGGGCGCCGGTCTTTTTATATCTGTCATGATCCGTGATGATCGTCTCTGCGGTCGTCGTATCCCTTCCGGGAGAGCGGGCAAAAAAATGACTGTCTCCTGCCGGCCGTCAGCCTTGCGCGTCGCCGCCTCAGGCCGTCGTACCGCCCTGCTTTTTTCGCAGCCACGCGGCCCGTGCCTGATGCAGCAAGGCCAGCTGCCCGGGGATGACATCCTGCCGCCGGAAATGCCGCTCCACGGTCCGGCGGGCGGCAAGGGACAACTCCGCCAGCTGGTGCGGTTGCGCCAGTATGCCCGCCAGTGTGGGGACCAGATCCGCCGCCCCGCACCAGAGGCCTCCCCCGCCCTCCTGCAACAGGGGCCAGTGCGGCGCATCGCCCGCCAGTACCGGCACCACGCCGCAGCTCATGGCTTCCAGCAGCACCGGCGCGGAAAGGCACGCTGCCGCCGGGGCCGTGATGACGGCCGCCGTGCGGAGCAGATCCCGATAGGCCTGCAGGGAGAGGCGCTCCGGGATCTCGATCCCGGTCGGCAGGGAAAGGCCAAGCTCCGCCAGTGATTCCCGCCCTGTCGCGCTTTCACACAGCAGCACCAGACGACAACCCGGGCACTGGGCCAGCAGGACTTCCGCCAGGCGCAGCATCTGCCAGACATCCGCCGCATCCCGGGCAGCGCACAGAATCCGGGTCCCGGCTTGCGGGCCGGATGCCCCGTTTGGAGTGAGGGGAGAAAAATAGTCCGTATCTACAGGATACGGCAAGCTCACGACGCCCCGCTGTTCCTGATCGCGGTTTTCCGCTTCTGCCGTCAGCCTGATGACCAGATTGCTCTGCTGCATCTGGCGGCATTGCAGCAAGTGGCGGACAAGCCCTTTACCGTCCCCGGCAAGCCCGTCGGACGGCAAGCTTTCCGCAAAGCAGGCCACAAAGGCATCAGGAAAGGCATCCCTGAGGAACAGCCCCTGCTCCAGTGCGGAAGAAAGCAGCACCATATCCGGCACAAAACCGCTTTGCCGCAGCAGACGGAAGGCCTGCAGGGCCTGTCGTCCCATCTCCACGGCCCTGTCCAGAGACGTGCCCGCCCCGTCCCCCGCAAGACGCCGGGAGCGGGAGGGGGAAAGGACCACATGCCGCACCCCGGGCACACTGAAATCCCGTCTGCCCCGGCAGGAGGCAAAAAGGATCTCATGCCCCGGCTGCGCGGCAAAAGCTGCCAGCAACGGGCCCAGATCCCCCGGGAAGGTGTGGTTGACGAACAGGATGCGCATGGAAGCTCCCGCGGATGCTGCCAAAAGGCGGGACGGCCTTCAGACCGCCCCGCCGTGTATGCAAGGTTAACCGTTGCTGTGTTCCAGGGTAAAGACCTGCTGCTGTACGGCCTCGCTGGCCGGATCGCCGGTCTCCACCGGTGTCAGACTGGTTTCCAGCGTCAGGCCGCCATCGGCTTCGGCCCCGCCGTTGAAATCATAGCTGCCATCATCCTGCTTCGTCCAGCGGTCATCCAGCTGGAGTGTCTCTTCTCCGGCCTCGTTGACCCCCAGCGTGATGCCGTACCTGTCGGCCAGATCATTGATGCTGGTCAGGCTCAGGGCATCCTCGCCCTTCAGCAGCACCTCGATGCCGCTGACGAGAGGCTTGTCGCTGCTGGTATTGCTCAGCAACCCGTCCAGCGTCAGGCTCGTATCGTCAGAGACCATGAAGTCGATGCCGCTGCCGCCGCTGACCAGATAATCCTGCTGGTCGTAGACGATGATGTCGTTTCCGGCACCGCCGAAGATGGCATCACTGCCCTCGCCGCCGCGCAGGTAGTCGTCCCCTTCCGTGCCGAAGAGGCCTTCCACACCTTCGGGCAGGAGCAGCCCACCGTCCCCAGATTCCTCTCCGCTGAAGGCGGGAGGCGTCGCAGCCGTAGCTGGATCGGTATCCTCTGCCGGAAGCATCTCCTCCGCCGTTTCGAACCGCAGCATCTCCACGGGCTCCGGCATTTCATCCGCGTTCTCCAGCCCGGCGAACAGCAGGGGCTCCGCAAGCAGGTCATCGGCAAGCGGCGTCTCCGATACCGGCACATCCGCATCCGGTAGATCCGTCATTTCCTCCTGCAGCACGGTCTCATCCTGCGGCAGCGGGATCTCTTCCGCCATGAGGGCTTCAGGGATGTCATCCTGGGCAGCCGGGACAGATTCCTGAAGGAAGGTCTCCGGATCGGCCGGTTCCGGCGTGATGCCGGCCACGAAGGATGCCGCCGCCGTCAGCAGGCCAGCTTCTTCCGCAGCCAGACGCTGGCGTTGGCTATAGGCCTTCAGGCTTGCCTGATCCCCGTCATCCGGCACGATGACGGTCTCGCCCTCCGTTGGGCCCTCACCTTCACCGCCCTCCGTCGGGGCCGTGCTGGTGACCGGCAGACTGACCGTCTGTTCCACCTTCCCGTGACCGTCATCCACGAACACGGTGATTTCAACCGTGCTCTCCTTACCGGGGGCCAGGTCATCGGTCCGCTCCGGCAGCACCTCATAGCGCAGCGTACCGTCGGTGTAGGTGTAGCTGACGTCATCGACCGTCACAGGCTTCTCGCCCGCCGCGATAATGACGGGAGTGCCCTCAGCATCCTTGATGTACACGGTCAGGCTGTCGTCGGGATCGCTGTCCGTGATGGCCACGGTGCCGGTGTTGCTCCCACCGTCTACAGGCGCACCAATGACAGGAGCCTGATTGGTACTCTCGATGGTGACGCTGCCCTTGACCGTATTGCTGTCTTCCGTATCGTCGTGGATCTTCAGGTCGAAATCCAGCGAGACGGACGAGTCACGATCCAGCGAGTTGCTGTACTCCGTATCAGGCGTGAAGGTATAGGTCAGCGTGTGTTCCGTACCGGCACCGTCTCCCTCGGTATAGGCCAGTTTCAGGGTACCGATCTTCTGGCCGCTCTCGTTGTAGACGTCCAGCGTCGTCGCGCCGTCCGTCAGGCCTTCCACGTTGTCCACCTTCAGGGAGTCGCCTTCCTTGCCGGATTCGCTGGCATACAGCCCCTCAAAGGTCACGCTGTGCGTATCCCGGACGTCCGCATCCGAGAACACCAGAGTACCCGTGTTGCTGCCACTTGACGGTTCTTCCGTGATGGCCGGTGCATCGTTCTCGTTGGTGACGGTGAACTGCAAATTCCCGTCGGTCGTGTCCGTGTCGCCGCTCTTGTCCGACACCGTGATGGTGAAGTCGATCGTACTGTCACCCACGGGCAGGTTGTTTTCAAAGTTTTCGGTCGAAAGCGTGTAGGTCAGTTCGCCGTCCTCATAGCGCAGGGTCAGCGTGCCGATCTGCAGGCCGTCCTTGTAGACGTCAACAACCTTGTCTTCCGTCAGGCCTTCCACGCTCTCCACCGCCAGGGCATTACCGCCCGCATCCTGCAGCCCGGTGAAGGTCACGCTGTGCTGGGTATCCAGTTTGTCGGCGTCCGAGAACTTCAGTTTGCCGCTGTTGTTATTTCCCGCTGCTGACGGATCCGTCGCCTCCATGATGACCGGCGCGTCGTTCTCGTTGGTGACGGTGAACTGCAAGTCCCCGGTCGTGACCGTGCCGCCGTTATTGTCCGACACCGTGATGCCGAAGCTGATGTCCTCCGGTTTACCGACCTCCAAGCCGTTCACGTAGTCCGGGTCAGGCTTGAACTTGTACTTGAGCTGATCCTCTGCGCCTCCACCCTTGCTGTAAGTCAGAGTCAGCTCGCCGATCTTTTCACCTGCCGCGTTAAAGACATCCAGCGTCTTTGTGCCATCCGGCGTATCCTTCAGCGTCTCCAGATCCACCTTCAGAAGACCGCCGCCCTCAGCGCCCGCACCTTCCTCACTGCCATACAGCCCGGTGAAGGTCACGTCGTGGGTATCCGTGGTATCCACGTCCGTGATGGTCACGGTCCCGAACTGACTGCCGGAAGGCTGCGAGACCACGATGCTGGGAGCATCGTTTTTCCCGTTGATGGTGACCTTGATGGTCTCCTCCGTCTTCAGGCCGGTACTATCGGTGATGGTGATGTCGAAATCATCCAATGCGGACTCACCATCCGCCAGATAGTTCATGTCCTCCGTCAGCTCATAACGGTATTCACCGGTCTTGGGGTTGATATAGAGGATACCATGCTCCCCTGCCACCTTGTGCCAGACCTTTCCGTCGATGGTCACGGGTTTGGCATTCTCGACGGAATAGTGCAGGGGGTCGCTCCCCGTGTCATTCGGTCCGCTATCCCAGCCGGTGGCATCTATCTGGCCAGAGTTCTCTCCCACATCTTCCAGCACCGTAAGCTCCAGGCTTTCCTCGTCCGTCACTTCCGGTGCGGTATTGTCGCCCTTGATGTGGACCGTGAGTTCCTTTTCGCTTATGCCGCCGTAGCCGTCAGTCACCACCACGGTGACTTTGTCCTCCACCACGTCCGTGGGTCGCAGGTTCTTTACTGCCTCGGCGTCATTATCCAGCACGAAGCGGTATTTGCCGGTCGTCTTGTCGAGATAGAAGGTGCCGTAGGTGGTCTTGTAGACGTATTCGCCGTCTGCCTCGCTCACCGTCCCATCACCCGTAGCCTTCAGGGAATAAGTCCGCGTATCGCCCGTGTCCACATCCGTGGCCAAGGCATTGCCCGTGACGGACCCGTCCGTACCTTCCTTGATGGTCAGCACCGGATCGCTCAACGACAGCACGGGATCGTCGTTGGTCCCCTTGATATTGACCGTGACGGTCGTTGGCACCGTCTCACCATCCTTGTCCTTAACGAAGATGGTGAAGGTATCCGTGAGCGAGGCACCCTCTCCCAGCTGCTGTACCGCCGGCAACTGGTTGTTGAGCTGGTAATGGTAGGTGCCGTTCGCATCGATGAAGAGCGTTCCGTACTCACCGGCAGCCATCGGCTTGCCTTCGCCAGTCACATCCCCGGCGGCCACGGAGTAGCTCAGATTGTCCGAGCCCGTTCCCCTGTCGTCCGAGACCACGAGCTGCTGCCCGTTTGTGAGGGTCACATCTTCCTTGACCTCCAGCGAGGGGGCATCCACGATCTCAGGCGCTTCGTTGGTGCCTTCGATGGTGATGTGGATTGTCTCCGAAGCGGTACTGTTCTCTTTGCCGTGGCCATCATCCACGGTGATCTTCAGGTCGAATTCCGCCTTTTCCCCCTGCAGCAGATCCTTGGCATACTCACTGGGCGTGAAGGTATAGCTGCCATCTTCATTCAGCGTGAACTCGCCCCACTTTTTGTCATCCACCATGACATTATAGACACGAGGATCGCCTTTTTCAGGCGCACCTTGCAGCTCAAGGGTAAAGTCTTCCGGCTTGGGCGTTTCCCCTTCCTTCGTCAGGGTAAAACCGTCATCCTCCGCTTCGATCTTATAGATGAGGTTCCGCTCTCCGTCTTCCGCACTGCCCACGTCCACCTTATCGGGGTCCGAGGTCTCGACCTTGCCTGGAACAACGCCACCCGTATCCTTGACCTTCAGATCCGTGACCGCTTCGATGACCGGCCGGTCATTGATGCCCGTGATGGTCACATTGATGGGGACTTCTTTCCCCTCCTCTGTACCTACCCAGAACTTCAGATCGATCTCATCCTTTTCAGTCAGTTCCTGGACCGCCTCACTGCTGTTGTTGAGTACGAAGCGGTACCCCCACTCGCCATTTTCGTTCTTTTCCAGGATCAGCGAGCCGTAGTCGGTCTGGATCACATGGGATTTGTTGCCCTCAGCGTCCTCCAACCAGATTTGATCGGCATTGACCGTGACCTTACTGTCATCCGTCGTTTCCAACAGGATGAGCCCGCTGTCCACGGACGGCGGCAAGGTGACATCGTAGTCACCACCGTCTTCTTTAACCGCCACGTCAGTAGTGGGAGCGAGCTCAATCGACCCACCGCTCCCTTCACTCCCCTTCCAGTGTACATCGAAGGAGATATCCTGCCTGTTAAACGCACCGTGCGGGTCCTTCACCCAGATGGTGAACGTTTCCTTGCCGGACTCCTCACTACTCCCAAGCTCCTTGTACTTATCGCTGAACGGGTCCACCACATAGGTGTACTCGCCGGTCACGGAATTGATGGTCAGGTAGCCGAATTCTCCCTTGATGGTCTGCAGGGAACTGGCTTGCTCCTCACCGCCCTCCCCGGGCTCACTACCGGGGTTCTCGCTGTTGCTCACGCTGTAGCGCAGCTCGGACTCCCCATCCGGTTCCCATATATTATCTACGTCCTCACCGTGGGCCTCGCCTTTGACAGGATCCCAGCCATCGACCGTGATCGCTCCATCCACCGTCGTCTCTATTCCAGCGTCGTACTCCAACTCCAGCGTCGGGGCGTCGTTCTCGCCCGTGATGGTGATGGTGATGGTGCCCTCTGCGGGCACGCCGTTGGAGGTTCCGCTGACAGTGAAGTTTTCCGTCAGGGAGTCGCCCACGTTCAGCTCCTGACGCTCCATGTAGGAGGCCTCATGCCCTTCCTTGGGATACAGCTTGTAGGTATAGTTCAGCTTACCACCCTCACGGGTGACGGTCAGGATGCCGTACTTGCCGTCGATGGTCCAAGTCCCATCCTCCGTACCCGTCAGGTTAGCGAAATTTCCTTCCGCAGCATTGGAGGTAATTTGCGTGATTTCCGGTCTATCATTGCTATCAAGATCAAATATCTCGATGGGCTTCTCCTCCGACGCTGCCTCACGATCTTCCGAAACGACCACGGCGCTGTTTTTGATGACCGGCCCATCATCCTTGCCCGTGATGGTGAAGGTCAGGTCTTTTTCTTCCGAGACGGCATTGTGTTCGTCAACAGCGACCACCGTGAATGTCACATCCTTAGTTTCGCCTTCCTTCAGATGCTGGAACTCGTCCTTGTCGTTGTAGAAGACAAAGGTGTAGTCGCCTGTATTTTCATCCAGCTTCAGATAGCCGAGCCCATTATCCCACGCGCCCAGATAGCGTACGTCACCACCATCCTCGACCTTGATGAGGTACTTGAGGACGTTGTCTTCCCCCGTGTCAGGGCTGTCCACGTCCGTCGCGGCGATAGAACCTTTGACTTCCGTCACCCCGCCGTCTTCTTCAAGGCCTTTGACCGTAAATCCGTCGCCCACGACCTCCAGCCCGGCCGTTATGCTCGCTTCATCCAGTGTGACCCTCTCCAGCACCGGGGCATCGTTGCTGCCCTTGACGGCAACCGTCAGCGGCTGATCGGCGCCAAGTTCGTCCTGTGCGCCCGTACCCTTGGCATGGATGGTGAACTTGTCGTACTCGATCTGGCCCAGCTCCAGCTTCTGGGTCGCATCCCATTCGTTGTTCAACTGGTAGAAATACTGACCCGTGGCCGTATTGAGATAGAGCGTGCCGTATGTCCCCTTCAGGATCTGGATGCCAGCATCGTCAGCCCAGGCATCTTCGCCCGAGAACTGCCCGTTGATGGCGTCCTGGACTTCGGGCCCCAGGTCATTGAAGCTATCCGTTCTGGGCGCCTGCTCCCCATCCTGCGTCTTGATGGAGAACTCCACATCATGCGGCTTGCCGTCCGCATCCGTATCGAATTCCTCGGCTTCCAGACGGCCAGACGCGAACGAGGGATCCCCACGATCCGGATCAGCTTCTGTAGGATGCGGGAAGTGGCCGAAGCCCTTTTCCTCCACCGTGACCACGGCCGCGTCACCGGTGAAGACCGTGGCCGTATCCTTGCCGGTGACGGTGATGATGATCTCCTCGACATTCCAGGCGCCCTTGTCGTCACGCACGGCCACATGGAAGGTCAGGGACTTCGTATCGTCCTCCGACAGCCCGATGATCTCAGGATGCTCGGTGTTCAAATAGAAGGTGTATTCGCCCGTCTCGGGATCGATCTCCAGCGTGCCGTAATCGGTCTTGAGCGTATCCTGCATTTCGACGCTTTCCGAACCGTCCGAATCCATCAGCTTGTCATAGCCATCATCATCCAGCAGGCCGTAGGTGAGCTTGTCCCCACTGTCCGCATCCGATGCCGTGACATTACCAGTGACGGAGGCCTTGTCTTCAGCCAGGTCCCGATCCTCCACATGCGTGATCGTCGGCGCATCGTTGGTGCCGTGGATGGAAAACTTCTGCGAAGCTGAGCTCTGGGCCGTGGAGCCATGCTCGTCACGAACATTGAAGTGGACCGTGAAGTCGAACTTCACATCCTCGCCATACGGTTTCAGGACGGTCCGGGCTTCATCCGTATCCAGCAACTCCAGCGTGTACTCGCCGGTCTTCTGGTCCAGCACCAGCTTGGCCACCTCGACCCCGTCCAGAGTGAGGGTCACGGAATTCTCGGTCTCATTGACCGTACACTTCAGGGGATTTCCCTTGCCCGTTATCTGCACCTCTTTCACAAAGAAAGTCAGCTCGTGGTCGGCGTCGGCATCATCGGCCGTGAGCCGGCCTTCCACTTTCTGGGACTCATAGACCTTGTTTTCTGCGGGGTTGAGATCCTTCCCGTTGTCGGTATCGACTGCGGTGCCGTCCGGATTGCGGCCCACGCCGTCAGTATAGACATCCTCGGCCTTCGCCTCGATCTTGATGGTCGGGCGGTCGTTGGTGCCGTGGATATTGATGGTGGCCGTATGCGTAGTATCGGAAAGGCTGCCGTGCTCGTCCTTGACCTTGAGCGGGATATCGATGCTCAGGTCCATGTCCTGCGGCAGACCGTTCAGGCCACCCTGATTCGGGGTGAAGGTATAGGTCAGGTCGCTGTCTGTCCCGTTCTGCTCCAGACTGAGTTTGCCCAGCGTGATGGGCTTGTTGCCATTGACGCCGGGGATGGTGGCTTTCAGCGTGTAGGTGCCGTCAGTATTCTCAGTAATGGTGTAGGTGGCCTCACTGCCCGACTCCTCATATCCCGCTGGATATACCACGTTCAGATCGGCCCCATTAGGCAGCCCATCCGCGATGACCAGGCTGTGCGTATCGTTGGCGTCCTTTTCCTCAAAATGGACGGTCCCAGTCTGCTTACCGGTATTCCCGGTAAATTCGGCATCAGGGGTATGTGTATCATCCTGACTGCCCCAGACGCCTTCTTCATGCACCGTCAGAGAAGAGGAACCGTCCGAGATGACTGGCTTATCGTTGGTGCCCTCAATGGTGATGGTGATGTTTTTTTCCGACCACGCGCCCCTGTCGTCCACGACGCGGACCACAAAGGTCTCGGTCACGGTCTCGCCTTCGCCCAGCTTCGTGACGGCATCGCTCTCCTTGAGAACGTAGGTATAGTTCCCGTACTGGTCCAGGGTCAGGGTGCCGTAGTCCGTGGTGGCCGTCCAGCCGTCGCCATTCTGGGTGACATCCACAGTCCCCATTTGCTCCTTGCCGTCATACGTCCACACCGAGGAGGAGGTCAGCGTCGAATCATAGCCCTTTTCCTGCAGGGAGAACTCCAGACCGTGATTCTCTTTGCTTGTGGTCGTCGCGCCCGCACCGTTTTCACGGTCAGCGTCCGTGGCCTGCACACGGCCGTGGAGCGTGGTCACGGCAGATTCGTCACTGGCCGTGCCGTAGGCATGCAGATAGCCGTCCCCGCCATCCACGAGCTGACCCTTGTCATTATAGAAGGCCTTTTCATCCGTGACGGTCAATTCCGGCCGGTCATTGGTGCCGGTCACCGTGACCGTCACTTCCTTGCTGGCCCAGGCGCCATGCTCGTCCCTGACGAAGATGGTGAAGGTCTCCGTCAGCGTCTCGCCTTCATTGAGGTAGTCGAGCCTGTCGTACTGCGTCCCGTCACCGGCCGTAAAATCGCTGCTCTCGTCCAGCGTGTAGGAATAGCTGCCGTCCGCTCCGATGGTCAGGCTGCCGTACTGCCCCCGGACGGAGACATCGCCGCCGTCAGTGGTAAAGTCGACGCCATCAGGGGATTCGGCCTTGCCGGCCTCCACACCGTAGACGAGTTCCGCGCCGTGGTCGGCATCCTTGCCCGTGGCCTTGTCGCTGTCCGTGAGCGCACCGTCATACCTGCCGATCTCGTCAGCAGCCGTCCCGTCCTTGCTGGGCGCGTCAACGAGCTCGTCATCCGGCCCATCGACCACGGCACCGTCATCATGACGGCCCACGCCGCTTTCCGTGACGTGCAGCGCGCCGCCATCAGAACCGTCACCCAGCTCCAGACGGGGCTTGTCGTTGGTCCCGTGGATGGTGATGGTGATGTCGGTGGAAACTTCCTTGCCGAAGGTATCCTTGACCGTGACGGTAAAGGTCTCGGTCAGCACCTCGCCCTGGGCCAGCTTGTTGACGGCATTGCCGTCCGCATCAAAAGCGCCGGACTTGAGCTCATAGGTATAGGTACCGTCTGCATGGAAGGTCAGCTTACCGTAGCCGGATTCATAGACGGTATCGCCGTTCGGCGAAGTGGAGACCAGCTTGGGCGCCTCCGGCTGGGTCACGGCAGGCGTACCGCCCGTTTTCAGCTGGGCATCCGCGGCATCCACACGGAAGGAGAGATTCCCCTGGTCGCCAAGGTCAATGTCCGTGGCATCGACCCGGCCAGAAAGGCTCTCTGTCTGGTGATGGCCGGGGATGACATTGCCCTGCCCGTCGACGACATTCCCCGCCTCTGTCAGCGTATTGCCGTCACTGCCGTCATGGTAGACGCCTTCTTCCTTGAAGACGAGATCATCCTTGTCCGTGATGACAGGGAACGCGCTCGAGCCTTCCACCTTGATGACGATCTCCCTGGTGTCGTAAGCACCATGCTCATCCACCACGGTGATCTCAAAGGTCTCGAAATGGGGGTGCTCGGGATCGAGCTGCTGGACGAGCTCGCTCCCGCTGTTGACCACATAGGTCCAGCTGCCGTCAGGATTGACGGTCAGAGTACCGTAGTCGGTCGTGAAAATGGCCTGGGTGCCGCCTTCAGAGCCAATATGCCCCGGCTGCGGCTCATGCCCTGTGGCAGGAGAGGTCGCATGCTCCACATCTCCATCCGTATGGGTACCGCCGGCAATAAGGATGGTCTGGTCACTGCCCGCATCGGCATCGACGTCCCGGATATCGAACGATCCGGAAAGCTGGGGCCAGCTCGTGGCGTCATCGGCATCAGCGGGGTCGCTCTCTATGGTCTCGAGCACCGCACCGTCCATGAGGATCTGTCCGTTGCCATCCCGGATCTCCAACGACGGCTTGTCATTGCTGCCCGTAATGGTGATGGTCACGATCTCCAG
>NZ_JBNPNC010000068.1:0-10994 GCF_050314315.1 Desulfovibrio sp. SGI.102
GACTGCCTGTGATGCAGGCAGTCCTGATGAGCGGTTTTGGGGGAAGGAGGGGGCGAGGGGGAGGGAACAACTTTTTTCCGCAAGGAAAAGGGGTCCCCTCCCCCTTCAAAGGTTTTCCTAGTCCTTTTTCTGGTCCTTGAGCATCTTCACGGCGCAGAATTTGCCGCACATGGCGCAGACATCTTCATGCTTGTGGTCTTCGCGGCGCTTGTCCAGCTGCTGGGGATCAAGGGCGGCTTCGCGCATCATGTCCCAGTCCAAGGCCTTACGGCCGGCGTTCATGGTGGCTTCGCGGCGCACGGCACGTTCACGGCCCAGGGCTACCTCGCCCACATGGGCAGCCACGCGCGAGGCCATGACACCGGCGCGCACATCTTCTTCATTGGGCAGGGTCAGATGTTCGGCCGGGGTCAGGTAGCAGAGGAAGTCCACACCGGCTTCCACGCCCAGGGCACCGCCGATGGCACCGGCGATATGGTCGTAGCCCGGGGCGCTGTCGCAGCACAAGGGGCCGAGGACATAGAGGGGAGCGTTGTTGGTCAGGCGCTTGATGCCCTGGATCTGGGTGCGGACCTGATTCATGGGCACATGGCCGGGGCCTTCGATCATGCACTGCACGCCCTGTTCCAGAGCATACTTGGCCAGACGGCCCAGGGTGATGACTTCTTCCCACTGGGCGGCATCACCGGCATCCACACCGGCACCGGGGCGCAGGCCGTCGCCCAGGGACAGGGTGACGTTGAACTGGCGGCACACGTCGATGAGACGGTCGAAATATTCCAGCAGGGGATTTTCCTTGCCGTTTTCCAGCATCCAGCGGGCCAGCATGGAGCCGCCACGGGAGACGACGCCCATGACGCGGTCCTGCTTGACGGCCATTTCCGCGCCGCGCTTGGTCAGACCGCAGTGCACGGTCATGAAGTCCACGCCCTGGCGGGCCTGCTTTTCGATCTCGGCGAACAGGTCGTCAGGCTGCATGCTGGCGATGGCCCGGTCATTGTCCAGGATCTGCTGGCCCACGGAATACATGGGCACCGTGCCCAGCGGACGGGGGCAGGCAGCCAGCATGCCGGTACGGATGGCATCCAGATCACCGGCGATGGAAAGATCCATGACCGTATCGGCCCCGGCTTCCAGGGCCACGGCCAGCTTGCGTTTTTCGGTGTGCAGACAGTTGCACAGCGGCGAGGTGCCGATATTGGCGTTGACCTTGATGCGGGAAGGCTGGCCCACGACGATGGGCGCCAGGCCCGCGTGGGCGGGATTGCCCAGCAGGACCATGCTGCCGGCTTCGATGGCACTGGTGATGGTTTCAGGGGCAAGGCCCTCTTCCTGGGAAAGGGCGGCCAGATGCTGGTCGAGAAGGCCGCGCAGGGCGGCGTTACGGGAGAGGATGGAAGACATGGGTTTGCATCCTTGGGTTTGGACGCAGGGCGCAAAAAAAGCCACAACCTGTCTTTCGCGGGTGCGGCTCAGCTTCCCTACGGCAGTGCGAACTGCGTCAGGTTCACAGGGTCTGGGACTATCCCACTCTCAGCCGTGCAACTGCCGTTCACGGCTCCCCTAGCTGGCGGGCACTGTAGCGGGCTTTGCTCCGGCTGTAAAGTACGCCCCGGAGGCGCGGCTTGCAATAGCCGGGCAGCTGGACTAGGGTCAGGCGTCATCGCCCGGCTGCAGCGACCGTTTCTTCAGGATGTCGGCAGGCCGGGACCGATGTCTGCTCAGGGCGCCGGGCGGCCTGGCTTTCGCTGTCCATGCGGAGGCCGTCTGCCGGACGGATGATGCGTCCTGAGCCCAGAGGAGAGCATGCAGCGTAAACGTTATCTCACTCCCCTGACATGGCCGGCCATCTCCTTTGCGGCCATGATCCTGCTGGGGACACTGGCCCTGTGCCTGCCCGTCTGTCATGGCGAAGGAGCTTCCCTCTCCGTGGTGGATGCTGCGTTCCTGTCTACTTCCGCAGTCTGTGTGACCGGCCTGTCCCCGGTGGACATCAGCCAGGTGCTGAGCCCTGTGGGACAGGGCGTGATGCTGGTCCTCATCCAGGTGGGCGGTCTGGGCGTCATGACCTATACCAGCCTGATCTTTCTCCTGTGGCGCAAGCAGGTGCCCTTCACCAGCCGCGAGGCCGTGAGCCAGGCCCTGCTGGGCGGGGATTTCAATATGGGGCAGTTCCTCCTGCAGGTCGTGTGCATCGTCCTGGGCGTGGAGCTGCTGGCCGCGCTGGTGCTGTTCCTGCATGATCCGGTGTTCTTTTCTCCCTTCAGTGCCCTGTTCCATGCGGTCTCGGCCTTCTGCAACGCCGGTTTCGCTCTGGCGCCGGACAATATGGTCGCATTCCGGGAAGACGGGCTGGTCTGCACGGTCATCTGCATCTGCATCGTCCTGGGGGGCATCGGTTTCGGCGTGCTGCGGGAATGCCTGGGCATCCTGAGCCGGGGGCGTCTGGCGCCGGTGACGCGTCTGAGCCGTCTGAGCCGCCTGGTCATCAATACCAGCCTGTTCCTCATCGTGGCCGGGGCGCTGCTGATCTTCGTGGTGGAGTGGCGTCGCGCCGGCAACGAGGATCTGGTGGGGGACGGCCTCCATCTGTTCCTGATCTCGCTGTTCCACTCCATCTCCGCCCGAACCGCCGGTTTCAATATGGTGGACATGGCCAACTGGAGCCACGCGAGCCTGATGGTCCTGATGGTCCTGATGTTCATCGGCGGCGGACCGGGGTCGTGCGCCGGCGGTATCAAGATCGTGACCTTCCGTCTGCTGGTGGGCTATGTGGTGGCCCAGGTGCGCGGGGATCGTCAGATCGTTTTCCACAAGCGGGGCGTGCCGCCGGAGAACCTGACGCGGGCCCTGACGCTCTTTTTGCTGCATACGCTGAGCATCTTCTTTTCCGTCTTTTTGCTGACCATCACGGAAAACGGCATCCTGCACCGGGTCGAGGGACAAAGCATGGCCTTCGTCAATTTGCTGTTCGAGGTGGTCTCGGCGCAGGGCACCGTGGGGCTGAGCGTGAACCTGACTCCGCAGCTGACCAGTGAAGGCAAGTGCATCCTGATATTCAACATGTTCGCCGGTCGTGTGGGGCTGCTCTCCCTGCTGCTGGCCCTGCGCAGCCTGCAGCCCAAAAAGGCCTATGCCTACGCGGAAAGCCAGCTGCCCGTGGGGTAACACCGGAGAAGGATAGTTTTGAAAGGACGCGGCCAAGACCGTGTCTGCGGCTGTTCCCGAAGCCGCCCCCGCGGGCGGCATCGGCGCCATCGTGACAAGGAGCCTGCATGGCAGAGAAAACTTTGGAAATCGGCATCATCGGTCTGGGGAAATTCGGCCTGCGCATGGCCACGACTCTGGCTTCCATGGGCCATACGGTCATCGGCATCGACATGGCCGATGCCCGTGTGCAGCTGGCCGAAGAGCTGCTGGATACGGTCTACAAGGCCGACGCCACCAGTCTGAGCGTCCTGCGCTCCCTGCATGTGCAGGATCTGGACTGGGTGGTCATCAGCGTGGGCGAAGGGGTGGAACAGTCCCTGAGCATCACGCTCAACGTCCAGGAGCTGGGCGGCCCCAAGATCTGGGTCAAGGCCTCCAACGAGGAACACAAAAAGATCCTGCAGCGCCTGCATGTGGACAGGGCCATCGTGCCCGAGATGGAAGCCGCCGTCATGGCCGCGCACCAGCTGTGCCATCCGGGCATGCTGGACCTGATTCCCAAATACGGCGGCATCGCCATCCAGGAGCTGCGCGTCGACAACTGGCACGGGCGCACGCTGGTGGACCTGAACCTGATCCAGTCCTTCGGGGTCATGGTCATGGGCATCCGTCCGGCAGGCGAGCGCGCTTTTCAGTTCGTCCCGCCGGCGCTCACCGTGCTGCACAAGGGAGACACGCTGGTGGTGGCCGGCCGGGCCGATGCCGTGCGCAAACTTGAGCCGTAACCTGACGGTTGCCGTTTTTGGCCAATAAAAAAGGACGCCTGGGGGCGTCTTTTTTCGTTCAACTGTCCAGCAGGGCCCGTGTCAGGATGGAAAAGCCCGACAGGCCGATGACGATGGCCAGCAGGCGCTGGAAGCTGGCCTCGCCGATCTTGCGTGCCAGGGGATAACTGATGACCAGGCCCACGCCGCAGCCCAGCAGACAGGGGATCAGGCCCTGGAGCACGGGCCCGGTGTAATAGCCCGCCAGGTATTGCATGAGGACCAGAGGCAGGGAGAGCCCCAGAAAGTACAGGCTGATATTGCCGCGGGTGCGGTCCTTGTCCCAGTGGGCCAGCTGGGCATACATGCCGATGGCCGGGCCGCCGAGGCCGCTCACTGCCTGGATGAAACCGGCCAGCGCTCCGCTGACGGAGCCCCAGAGCCGGGGCGAATGCAGGGGCCCCGGCCGGTGGGCCAGCAGGTGCCAGACCATGTGGGCCATGAGCATGATCCCCAGGCCCACCTGCAGGGCACGCGCGGGGATGAGCGGCAGCAGGGCCACACCCAGCAGGGCGCCGGGGATGGTGCCCAGGAGCAGCAGCCGAAGATCGGCCATGCGGTAATAATGGCGGAACTGCCAGCCCAGGATGGCAGGCAGCGGGATGCAGATGATGCAGGTGATGAGGGAGGCCGTCTTGATGTCCGTGACCAGCAGGACGATGGGCAGGGCGAAGATGCCCGCGCCCAGTCCGCTGATACCGTTGACGATTCCCCCCAGGGTCCAGCCGGTGAAGCAGATGAAAAATGATGCCCAGTCCATCAACTGGCTATACGGGGCTGTCTTGAGCTTGTAAAGCGGTTCGCCCGGCCTCTTTGTCCGGGGCAGGTGAAGGGCAGGGGCGTGCCCAGACCGGCAGATCGCGCCAGAAGGCCGTCAGGCGGCGTTCCTGGAGTTTCCAGTCAGGAGAGAAGCGGGCCAGCGTCTGCCGGTAGGCCGGGGAATGATCCATATGATGCAGGTGGCACAGCTCGTGCCAGCACAGGTGCTCCAGCAGGGACAGGGGCAGCAGGACGGCACGCCAGTTGAGGCTGATGCTGCCGCCGTCACGGCTACTGCAGCTGCCCCAGCGGCGGCGCTGGTCCCTGACAGTGACCCGGGCGACGGTGAAGCCGCCCTGACCGGCGAGCCGCTGCAGATAGGGGGGCAGCAGCTTTTCTGCCTGCCGGCGGCACCAGTGGCGCAGCAGCAGGGCGGCATCTTCCGGCGTGGCAGCGGCATAGAGCCGGAGTTCCTCATCCCGGACAAGGGCCAGCAGACGTTTGCTGCCGGCGCGCAGCAAAAGCGGCGGCTCTGTGCAGGAAGCGGCCTGGCGGCGGCCTTTGGACAGCGGCCCGTCGGAGATGATCTGCAGGGCCGTACCGCGCAGGGGAAGGAGAAGCTTTTCCGGCAAGACGAGCGGAGCGGGCGCGGGGCAGGCAGGGAGATGACGTTCCAGCCAGGGCAGGAACGAGAAGAGCAGGGCAGGCAAGGCCGTGGCGGGGATGCCGGCAGGCACGGTCAGGAGCAGGCCCTTGTCGGGGGACAGGCGCAGGCGCAGATTCCGGGCCCGGGCGGAAGGGATGAGGCGTGCCTCATGGCGGCTGCCGTCTGCCAGAGTGAACAGGACGGAGCGGTCGCCATCGAGGAGCTGGACGGAAGAAGGAGCGAAAAGGGGCTGCATGCCGTAAGCTTGCCACAGCTGTTGCGGGCCTGTAAACAGGGTAATAAAAACTATACGAATGATTTCAATGTGTTATTATAAATATAACTTGTTTTTTTATGGATTTGGCGTTATGCAGATGACAGGCAGCCCGATAATTTTTTTCGGGAAAATGGAAAAAGTGCTTGCATTCGCTAATGAGATTTATTATCAATAGCTCAACGGGGAACGAAACAAGACCTCCTCAACAACAAGCACACCAACAGAGCCACGGCTCGGGAGACAGCATATGAAATCTTTGAAAGGTACCCAGACCGAGAAAAACATCCTGACCGCTTTTGCCGGTGAATCTCAGGCCCGCAACCGTTACGACTTTTTTGCTGCCAAAGCCAAAAGCGATGGCTACGTCCTGGTCCGCGACATCTTCCAGGAAACCGCCCTGCAGGAAAAGGAACACGCCAAGCGCCTGTTCAAGTTCCTCGAAGGCGGCGATGTGGAGATCGTGGGTGCATTCCCTGCCGGCATCATCGGCGCCACCGAAGCCAACCTGCTGGCCTCCGCCGCCGGTGAAAACCACGAGCACACGGAAATGTATCCTTCCTTCGCCGCTGTGGCCGAAAAGGAAGGTTTCTCCGAGATCGCCGCTGTGATGCGCAATATCGCCGTGGCCGAAGCCTACCACGAAAAGCGCTTCCTGGCCCTGGCCAAGGACATCAAGGAAGGCCGCATGTTCATGCGTGAAAAAGCCACCGTGTGGCGCTGCCGCAACTGCGGTTGCCTGGTGGAAGGTACCCACGCTCCCGATCTGTGCCCGGCCTGTGCCCATCCCAAGGCCCACTTCGAAGAACTGAACTACACCTTCTAGTCCTTTCCTGACGTAGCCTGCCCGCTACAGTATGGATACCCGGGGCCGTGGCAAGATGCCGCGGCCCTTTTTTTATACCGGGCAAAAAAGGCCCTCCCTTCGTGAAGGGAGGGCCTTTTGCGTTGCAAAGGAATATGCCTCAGGAGCAGGGCCGTCGCGGGGAGGACTTTTCCAGGCAAGGCAAGACCTGACAAGGCGTCTCTGCCGGGATGCGGATACGACGGGCAGAAAAGCAGGCAAAGAAAAGCGGGCAAGCCCGCAGCTGGCGCGTCGCTGAGGCTGTCCGGCATCCCGCGCCCTTCCGGCATCAGGCAGCGCCCGGGAACCGTTTTACATCCTCCGCCATTTTCTTCAGGGCAGGCGCGGCCCCTGGCCGGAGAACAGGTCAAAGTTGTTGCCCAGGCGTCCGGCGCCATTGAGCAGGGTCTTGCTCAGGGAAAGATAGTCCGTGCTGCTTTTGCTGCGCAGCTGCCGTTCCCGGGCCTGGGATCCCTGGGCGGCATTGCGCTGGTTCCAGGCCTGAACTTCCTGATTGTAGGCCGCGCGTTCGCCCTGTTCTTCGATGGACAGGGCATCAAGTTCTCCTTTTTCCCGCAAGTCGAGCTGACTGTCCAGATGGCTGCCGCTGTCGATCTGCGCGCCCGAGGCCCCGGCCTGTGCCCGCTGTTTGCCGACCAGCAGGGATGTTTCCTGACGTTTGCGCACCGCCTTGTCGTAACTGTCTGCCCGGGTCTGCCGGGCTTCTTCTTCGGCCATGCGGGCATTCTCTTCAGCGATCTGCGCATTGCGCCGGGCCATGTCGGCGGAGAATTCCGCCTGCTTGCGCTGCTCTTCCTGACGGCTCACGGCACTCCAGGTGCCCACGGCGGTGCTGGCAAGGGTCACGACGGCCCCCAGCAGGGCCGCGGTACTGCTGGCCACGGCCATCAGCGCAGCTCCTTGTGCCAGACGCTTTCCGTATGGCGGGCCCCCAGGCGGCGGTACAGGGCGTCACAGGGGCGGGAGGCCGGGGAACTGTACTGGACCACGTCCGCGCCGCGTTCCCTGAGCCCGGCCTCGGCCGCACGCAGCAGCTTCAGGACGGCCAGGCCTTTGCGGGCGGCCGGTGCCAGATACAGGCCATCCAGAGCGGCCAGACGTTTTCCCGGACGGTGCGGGCAATCCGTCAGGGTGAAGGCGGCGTAGCCCTGCAGCCTGCCGGAGCTGTCCCGGGCCGTCACCACATGCAGCATGCCCAGCCGCTCCCAGCAGGCATAGCGTTCCGTGTCCAGGGCGTAGACCTGCGGGCCGAACAGAGCGGCCTCGCTCTCGTCCCAGTGGGCCTGCAACAGGGGCGGCAGCTCCGGCAGCAGGCGTTCGAGCGGTTCACAGTGACAATGGATCATGCTCTCTCCTTGGTTCATATCTCCGCAAATTCCACATCCAGGCTCAGGGCCAGCAGGTGGAAGGGCAGGGGACGTTCCTGCACCAGCCAGATGGTGGCCGAGGGGCCATGTCCTCCGGCGGGCAAAAAATCCACATCGCCGCTGAAAGGTTGGCAGGCCTCATCCCAGCGCCGGGGCAGGAAGGGGATGTCGTAAAGTTCGTCGCGGCCGGCTCCGTAGCGCCCGCCCACGCTGCGGTACAGGCGCAGGCAGCAGCGGCCCAGTGCCCGTTGCCGTCCCAGCGTGCTGCCGGATTCGCCGCTGCCTTCCACGGGCAGGGGCGACAGGACGGAGGCATAGGGCAGGCCTGCCTGGACGATGCGGGCGGCAAAGGGCAGCCGGATGCGGCCCTGCCGCACCACGCAGTCTTCCACGGGGCTCCCGTCCGCCAGCACGGCCAGGGACTGGCCTTCCAGATGGTCGAGCCCGTCCACGTCGTTGACCGCTTCTTCCCGGTGAAGGCTCAGACCGCAATCCACAAAAAAAGCTTCCTCCACAGGATCGCTGTCCTGCCACTGGGGGGCCAGACGTTCCAGACAGTAGCGGGTGCCGCCGTCCGCATCCCGGCGGCGGACCACCAGCAACAGTTCGTCGCTGTCCGGGCCGGAGATGCTGCACACGGACAGCACCTCTCCGGCCGTGGGATGGCGGCTCCAGCCCCAGATGTCGTGCTCCTTGAGATAAGTCAGGGCCAGCAGCAGGCCGTCGTCGCGTACGATCCAGAGCACGGATCCCGGCGTCTGCTGGTAGGCCCACTGACGCAGGCGGTGCCCTTCGAACAGATGCGGCGCCAGGATGGAAAGGTCATTGCCCGCATAGCCGTCTTTTTCCAGCGAATAGAACAGGTCGCGCACATGGGCGCCGTGGCGCTGCACATGCAGGATGGCATTGCCGATGATGATGGGCGCAAGGCCCGCGCTGCCCCAGTAGGACTGGGCCGTGATGGTGATGTTGCCCGGGGTGATGGCACTGCCGTTGCCGCTGGCCTTGTATTCGCTGCCCGAGGTGCCCAGCAGCAGGTCCCCGAAGCTGGCCGCCCAGGCGATGGCGTCGATGGAGCCGGACGCGATGAGGTATTCCACCGGGTCGTCGTCCTGCAGGGGGCGGGACTTGCGGAAGTTCTCGAAGTCCCCGCTGCGCGAAAGGTAGAAGGCCTGCGGGCTGTCGCGTGTGCCCGCCAGGACCATGCGCTGCTGGTGGAAGGCCACCACGGACGGGTTGTTGCCGTCGGCGAACGGGTCCCAGTCCTCGCGCGGGGTATCGGCGGTGTCTGCCTGATAGTTGTTGTCCGAAAATGTCGTGCCGCTGCTGACGCCGATGAAGCCGTAGTACCCGGCCTCCTCCCGGTAGATATTGTATTCCGTGGCGCCTTCCACGGCTGTCCAGGAGATGTCCGTGCGGTTGCCCACCACCCAGTCGGAAGGATGCTTGCCGTTACAGCTGCCCGCCTCCGAAGCCAGCGACTGCTTGCCGTTGGCGTCCACGGCCACGATCTTGTAGCGCAGCGTGTAGCCGAGCCCGGCGTCATCGTCGTTGTTGCCGCGTACGAACGTACAGCCGGGGGCTTGGGGAGCGGGCAGGCTGCTGTTGAGGGCCACGGCTTCCAGCGTCCAGCGGTACCCGTGGCTGCGGATGGCATTTTCCGGCAGGGGGGATTCCGGCTCGCTGTCCGTACTGCGGACGAGCTTGTGCAGCGGATAGGCCGTGTGGGCCAGATAGACCGTATCCCCCACCTGGGCGGCGCAGATCTCCAGCAGATGCCGGGCCTCGTAGGGGGTGGACAGCCGGGGGATGCTCCCTTCCTGCGGATCGAAGCCGTGGATGTCGGCGATGCTCAGGCCATTCCCCGAAAGGACGAGCACGAAGTTCTGCTCCGCCAGAGCATTGAAGCTGAGAGGCAGGAGCACGGCCTCGTCTTCGAGGCTGCCCAGGAACAGGGTCCCGGGGCGGCGGCGCACGTCGCCGTGCAGGCCGGGCAGCATGTTCTCCATGCATTGCACGGAACTGCCGTAACGGGAAAGGTCATAGCGGGCGGCCAGGATGGGGGAGACCTCGCCGCCGGTGAAGTTGTGCAGGGCTATGCGCATGGATCCTCGAAAAAGGTGGAGGTTGCGGGATGGGCAGGAGAACCAGGGAAAAGCCTGTGGGAGCTGTCCCGGATCGTGGGGAAAAAGGCAGCATCACAGGACGTGGATGGGGAATGGGATCGGCCAGACGCAGGATGCTCGTGTTCACGTTGCCGCATCTGTCCCAGCCCGTATGCTTTCGGGCACGGGCCGTGACGGCATGTGCCGGGGCCGGTATCCGTTGCAAAGAAAATGGGCCGTTCCCGCATCCGCCGGGGCTCAGGCCGCGCTTGCTTCTTCCCACTGCCACAGGCCTGCCGTGCCCGGTGTCCAGACGCAGGCGGGCATGTCGGCCTTGGCCAGCCAGAGCTTGCCCTCATAGGTGTAGTAGCTGTCCTTGGTGACATCCATGCCGTAGAGGAAGGCGAAGGGATGTTCCGGGCTGCCGTCCGGCTCTTCACCGGTCTCCGGGTCCACGGACAGCGGACGGTACACGGCCAGCATCCCGGTGGCATCCGGGGGCTGGTTCTCCAGCGCGGTCACCTCCTGCATCACCTCATAGACGATGCCCTTGTGGGCCAGGCGGTAGGCCTTGGCGTAGGTCTGTCCGGCGGCCCAGTCCGTGAACAGCCCGGCTTTGGCGAAGGTGGCGAACTCGGCGGCGGCGAAGGCGCCCGTCTGCACCATGTCCGCCTGCATCCGGGCTATAAGGATGGAGGACGACTGCGCCCTGGCCTCGGCTACGGCCTGCGCGGCCAGCTCTTCGTCAGTGGGCGGGCGGTTGGCCTCTTCTTCCAGACGGGCCTTCTCTTCTTCCCACAGGGCTACGAAGGGGGCCACGCGCCCGGCGTAATCGTCGGTGGAAAGCTCCTCGTTGGGCAGGCCGTCGCCGGGCTCCACATGGCCCGCGCCGTCGTGCCACTGGAGGGCGTGGAAGGTCTCGGACGTGATGCCGTCCAGGAACAGCACTTCCCCGTCCACAGCGATGATGCCGTCGGACGGGATGACGGTGACGTGTGTTTTCA
>NZ_JBNPNC010000069.1:0-10657 GCF_050314315.1 Desulfovibrio sp. SGI.102
AGAAAAAAGGGGGAAGGCGCAGGCCTTCCCCCTTGAGGATCGGATGCAGGACGAGGCTAGGCCTTGTCGAAGTTGACGACCACCTGTTCGCCGTCGCCGTTGCGGCGGGCGATGGTACCGATGGACCAGGCGGACATGCCGAAGGCCTGGATGCGGTTGATGGTCTCTTCCACCTGCTCTTCGGGCAGCACCAGCACGTAACCGATACCGCCGTTGAAGATCTGCAGGATCTCGGGCCAGGAAAGTTCGCCCACTTCGTGCAGCCACTTGAAGACCGGGGGCATTTCCCAGCTGCCGAAGTCGATGTGGGCTTCCACCTGATTGGGCAGCACGCGCGGGATGTTGTCGTAGAAGCCGCCGCCGGTGATGTGGGCCATGCCGCGCACGTCCAGGTCGCGCAGCAGGGAGCGGACCACTTCCACATAGATCTGGGTGGGGGCCAGCAGTACGTCACGCACGGTGGCGCCGCCGGCACCCGGGAAGGGATCGTCCGGGCCCAGGCCGCTCTTGTCCAGGATCTTGCGGGCCAGCGAGAAGCCGTTGGAGTGCAGGCCGGTAGAGGCCAGACCCACGATCTTGTCGCCCACGCGGATGCCGGAACCGTCCACCAGCTTGGCGTTGTCCACGATGCCCACGCAGAAGCCGGCCAGGTCATATTCGCCATCGCCGTACATGTCGGGCATCTCGGCGGTTTCGCCGCCCAGCAGGGCACAGGCGGACTGGCGACAGCCTTCGGCCACGCCGCTGATGACCGTGTGGGCGGTATCCACATCCAGCTTGCCGGTGGCGAAGTAGTCAAGGAAGAACAGGGGGGTGGCCCCCTGGACCAGGATGTCGTTGACGCTCATGGCCACGAGGTCGATGCCCACGGTATCGTGCTTGTTGAAGGCAAAGGCCAGTTTGAGCTTGGTGCCCACGCCGTCGGTGGACGAAACAAGCACGGGGTCGCTCATGTTGCCGATTTCAGGTCTGAACAGGCCCCCGAATCCCCCGATGTCGGAGATGACCCCCTTGGTATGCGTGCGCTGCACCAGATGCTTGATGCGCGCCACGAGATCATTGCCGGCCTGGATATCGACGCCGGCTTCGGTATATGCTTTTGCGCGATCTGTGGACATGAGTATCCTCCTTGGTGGGAGACACCCTAGCAAAAAATTTGCCGAATCCCAAGCAGCTTTTTGGGGGAAATCCCGGCAGGGGGAGATTTTCGGTCACCTTTTTTCTCGTGGCAGCCGAGATTTTCCCCTGATATACCGGAGTGGCGGGCTTCCTGTTTTCTTCGGGCGGCAGGGCCGGGCCCGTACATAGAGGATGACGGTCCGGTGCAGGGTGATGCGGACAGGGCGAGAGGGACAGTGTCATCGGCCGTCAGACCGGCACAGGCCGCCAGGGAGGACAGTTATGGAAAGCATGTTGTGGACACGGCTGACGGATGGCAGGCTGCGCTGCGGGCTCTGCGCCCATGCCTGCGTGCTCTCGCCTGGGCAGCGGGGACGCTGCGGTGTGCGCTCCAACCACGAGGGGCAGCCGCTCTCGCTGGTGGACGGGCTGGTGACGGGCGTACAGGCCGACCCGGTGGAAAAGAAGCCCCTGTATCATTTCCTGCCCGGCAGCCGGACCTTTTCCGTGGGCAGTGCCGGATGCAATTTTTCCTGCCGCTTCTGCCAGAACCATCATATTTCCCGTGACCCGCTGGAGCAGGAGCGCATCCGCGGGCACGAAGCCACGCCGGAGATGCTGGTGGAGGCGGCCCTGCGCACTGCTTGCCGCAGCCTGGCCTTCACCTACAACGAGCCTACGGTCTTCGTGGAACTGCTGGCGGCCACGGCCGCGCTGGGACGGGAGCGGGGCCTGCCGTCCCTCCTGGTGAGCAACGGGTTCATGAGCCCCGGCTGTCTGGAGCTGCTGGGGCCCCTGGTGCGGGCGGCCAATATCGACCTGAAGGCCTTCAGCGAGGACTTCTATCATCACTATTGCGGTGCCCGCCTGCGGCCCGTGCTGGACAATCTGGTGCGGATGCGCGCGCTGGGCTGGTGGCTGGAGGTGACGACCCTCATCCTGGAAGGTCTCAATGACGGGGAGGCGGAGCTGCGGGCGCTGGCACGCTTCATCCGCGACGAGCTGGGCGCGGACACGCCCTGGCATGTGACGGCTTTCCATCCCGCCTACCGCATGACGGATCATCCGGCCACAAGGGCGGAGACCTTGCGGCGCTGCCGGGACATCGGTCTGGAAGAGGGACTGCGCTTCGTGTATACGGGCAATGTCTTTTGCGCGGGCGGCGGCGACACGCTCTGCCCGCAGTGTGGCGCCCCCTGCCTGGAGCGGCAGGGATGGCAGGTTATCATAAGGACGGACACAGGCGTCTGTCCGCGATGCGGCAGCAAGCTGCCGGGAGTATGGGAATTATGATCATCGTCTATACGGGCAACGGAAAGGGCAAGACCAGCGCCTGCATCGGGCAGGCCATGCGGGCCCTGGGCCGGGATTTTGCCGTGGGTTTCGGCCAGTTCATGAAGCAGCCGGGCTGTGCCGGGGAACAGACCATTCTCGCGCGCCTGCTGGGAGATGATTTTCTGGCCGGCGGCAAGGGCTTTTTGCGGCGCGAGGAAGACCGCCCCGCCCACAGGGAAGCGGCCCTGGCCACACTGGACTGGGCCCGGCAGCGTCTGGAACGCCTGGATCTGCTGGTGCTGGATGAGACGCTCTACGCTCTGAAAGCGGGCATCCTGGAACGGAGCGAAGTGGAAGAGCTCATGGATGCGGCGCGCCGTGCCCGGTGCCATCTGGTGCTTTCCGGCCGGGACGCGCCGGACTGGCTGGTGGAGGCCGCCGATCTTGTCACGGAAATGGGCGAGATCAAACATCCCTGGCGGGCGGGCATCAAGGCCGCGCCGGGCATCGAATTCTAGGGCGGGACGTTTTGCCGGTATCGGCCGTCCCCTGCCGTGCACATTAAAAAAGGAAAGGGCCCGTTCCATCACTGGAGCGGGCCCTTCGTATGAAGGAAGATCGTTCATGACGGGGCGTGGCCCCGAAGATCCTGGGGAGTTTGGGTTAGACGGCCCCGGCGGCCTCGTCGCCCACCGGCGGCGGAGGCGGTGCCGTGGGCGGGGTCAGCTTGTGCGAGGAGTTGGCCGGCGGCATGGTGGGCACGTTCTGGGCCGCGGGCTGGGCGGCCGGTTCCGTGGACGGAGCCGCGGCGGGCGTGGCCGCCGGTTGTGTGCCCTGGCCCGCGCCGGGCACCACCTGGCCCTTGGGCACGGGCATGTCGGCCTGCTTCTGGGGCAGCATCAGATAGCTGATGACCTGCTTGACGCCTTCCACCTGGCGTGCGGCACGGATGGCCAGCTTGCGCTCGGCCTCATCCTTGACCACGCCCAGCAGCACCACGCGCCCGGCGTTGACTTCCGTATCGATGCGGGTGGAGCTCAGGCCCGAGGTGCCGATGAGTTCCGTGCGCAGCTTGGTGGCCAGGACAAAGTCGCCGGTATCGCTCTTGGCCGGCGTGAACCAGTGCGAGGTGACGGAGCGCACGCCCTTGTGGCGGCGCGCAATGCGGATGGCCTGGGAGAGCATCTTTTCGGGAGCTTCGCCCACCAGGAAAACGTGGCCGTAATAGCAGTAGACCTTGATGCCCCAGCCCTGGGAAAGATTGGCGTCCATGAGGTCGGACTTGACCCCCAGGGAGATTTCCTTGTCATCGCTGATGGTACCGCCCAGGCGCTGGTCGTCGTACACGCCGTACAGCATGCCGCAGCCGCTGTTGAGCATGAGGCAGCAGAGAAGCAGCAGGGGGACGATGTAACGCATGTATCCTCCTTGCGCCGGAGCGCTATTCCTTTTCACGCCGGATGCGGGCACCCACGGCGTTGAGTTTGTTCTCGATGCGTTCGTAGCCGCGGTCCAGATGGTAGATACGCTGGACATGGGTCGTGCCGCGGGCGGCCAGACCGGCCAGCACCAGCGAGGCGCTGGCGCGCAGGTCCGAGGCCATGACCGGGGCGCCGGTCAGACGGCTGACGCCGCGCACCATGGCCGTATGGCCGGAGATCTTGATGTCCGCGCCCATGCGCACCAGCTCCAGCACATGCATGAAGCGGTTCTCGAAGATGCTCTCCTCCACCATGCTGGAGCCTTCGGCCAGGCACATCAGGGCCATGATCTGGGCCTGCATGTCGGTGGGGAAGCCGGGGTAGGGGCGGGTCTTCACGTCCGCGCCGCGCAGCACGCCCTGGTAGCGGGCCAGCACGCCTTCGGGACGCTGCTCGATGGCCAGTCCCATGCTTTCCAGCTTGGCGATGACGGATTCCAGTTCGGTGAAGGGGCAGTTTTTGAGCAGCAGCTCGCCGCCGGTGATGCCCGCCGCCACCAGAAAGGTGCCGGCCTCGATGCGGTCGGCCATGATGGCATATTCCGTCCCGCGCAGGCTGCTGACGCCCTTGATGCGGATGGTGCTGCTGCCGTGGCCTTCGATCTGCGCGCCGCAGGAGATGAGGAAGTTGGCCAGATCCACCACTTCGGGCTCGCGGGCCGCGTTTTCCAGCGTGGTCTCGCCGTCGGCCAGCACGGCGGCCATGAGCAGGTTTTCCGTGCCGCCCACGGTGGGCATGTCAAAGGTGATGTGGGCGCCGCGCAGCTTGTCGCAATGGCCCATGATGTAGCCTTCTTCCAGCTCGAAGGTGGCGCCCATGAGCTCCAGGCCCTTCAGGTGCTGGTCCACGGGGCGGGCGCCGATGGCGCAGCCGCCGGGCAGGGCCACGCGGGCCTGGCCGATACGGGCCAGCAGCGGGCCCAGACAGAGCACCGAGGCGCGCATGGTGCGCACCAGATCATACGGAGCCTCGGGCAGTAGGCTGCCGGGCTTCAGCTCCACGCGATGATCGTCATAGCTGCAGGAGCAGCCCAGCACGTTCAGGAGCTTGATGGTGGTGTGGATGTCGCGCAGATCGGGCACATTGGTGTAGACCATGGGCGCGTCCAGCAGGATGCCGGCAAAAAGAATGGGCAGGGCGGCATTCTTGGAGCCGCTGATATCTATGGTCCCTTTGAGCGGCGTACCGCCTTCGATAATAAGCTTGTCCATCAGGATCCTCGTGCGGCCTGCAGGCTCCGGCCTGCGGCGCATGCTGGGGGTTGCGGCAGCGGTCCCGTCCCCGTGCGGGGGCTGGTCCGTGCTCCGGCAAAACACGGTGTTTGGAGCCGGTATCGGATGCTAGTTTTTTTTCTATAAAAAATCCAGAAAGAGAAATGTAAATTTTTGCTTGCATATTTTTCGGGATGTGCGTATACACGTCTTCGTTACGGCGGAAGTAGCTCAGTTGGTAGAGCACCTGGTTGTGGCCCAGGTGGCCGTGGGTTCAAGTCCCATCTTTCGCCCCATAAGGAAATCCCCCCGCTTTCGAGCGGGGTTTTTCTTTTTCTGCCGCTGGTTATGGCCCGACAGCCCCTCAGCGGCGCTGTGCCGGGAGCCCGGGCCGGGAGTCCGAAAGGACAAATCCCGGCTTTATTCTCGTGTGCACGGAAGGGGATATGCCTCGTTCGCAGGAAAGGGCCTCCGGGAGATCCTTTTCCGGCGGGGAGGGAAGAGACTGGCCCGTCCTGCCTGTTCCCTCTCGTCCTTATTTATAGATGGAGCCCTGCCCGCGGTCGTCATCTGCCTGGCGAGTGAGAGAGGCCCGCGGTCCTGTCCCGCAGGAGGCGGCTTTTCCCTCAGGGCAGGCAACGCCCTTGGCCTCCAGACGGGCCGCCCTTGCCAAAGCAGGGCCTTTTGCGTACAAAACATCCCATCACGGAGCGTGGCGCAGCATGGTAGCGCACCTGCTTTGGGAGCAGGGGGTCGCTGGTTCGAATCCAGTCGCTCCGACCATACATAAAAACAAGCGGTCAGCTGTAACAGGCTGGCCGCTTTTTGTTTTTTCTGCTGCGAAGATCTGTTTGAGGGAACAGGAGCAGCCCCGCTCCGCATCGGGGCAGGCTGGACAGTGCCGCATCTGCCCGGCGGCTGCCGCGGGGGAAGGGCGGGGGGATGCCTGTATCCGCCGGAAGGCGTTTGGGGGGAAGTCCCGCAGGGATGCAGCGTCAGTACGCTGCGCCTTCAGGCAAAAAGAAAGGGCAGCCGGCTTTGCAGCAGGCTGCCCCGGCTCTTAGGCTCCGGCAGGGACTTTGGCAATGGCGCTGCAGTCTTCTTTATCGAATGCTGCCGCAAGCTTGAAAAGGCGAAAGGCTTCTTCCGACAAGGGAAGGGAAAGCCCCTGGCTTTGGGCGCTGGCAAGAGCGATGGACATGTCTTTCCGAAGCAGGGCAAGAGCAAAGGTCGGACGGTAGTCGTCTGCGACCATTTTGTTGAAGTTCCTTTCGAATTGCGTCGAACCACCGGCGCTGACGGCGACGACCTGCTGCAGGGTCTCCATGTCGAGCCCGGCCGACTGGGCAAAGCGGTAGAACTCTCCCACAGCAGCAAGATTGATGGCTCCCAGCAGGTTGGTCATGGCCTTGATGAGCTTGCCGTTGCCGATCTCTCCCAGCTGGAAGACACGCTCGCTGATGGCAGAGAACACGCCCTCAGCTGCGGCAAAGGCGGCGGGATCCCCCGCGCCCATGATGGTCAGGGTGCCGTCGATGGCCTTGGGAAGGGCCCCCGTGATGGGCGCGTCGATAAGGCGGACCTGTTTTTCGGCAAAGAAGCGGGCCACTTCACGGACGATCTCGGGCGAGCAGGACGTCATCTCGATGATGATGGTCCCGGGCCTGATGGCCTCGAGCATGGCCTGATTCAGATAAAGGTCCCTGACGGCGGCATCGTCAGGGACGACACTGATGACGAACTCTGCATTCCCCGCGGTCTCTTGCAGCGTCTCATGGATGCAGGCTCCGTATTCCTGGACGGCCAGCGGGCCGTCCATGTGGCCGTTATGGGGCAGGACATGGAGATGATGCCCGGCCTTGAGCAGATTGATGGCCATGGGGACGCCCATGGTGCCCAGTCCAAAGAAGGCGATTTCAGCCATAGTCGTATCCTTTTGTCACCGGCGGACATGTCTGAGCAGGAAATCCCGTGCCGTGCGATAGATGGTGAGCCTGTCGGGGCTCGTTGGTGTCTCGGCCGTCGCAGGGGCAAAATTGTGTTCCCCGTTGATGACTGGCAGCTCTTCCCAGTCCAGGCCCAGCGATCTGGCGTAGCGGAAAAAGTCGGCAGCGTGATCAGGCGTGACCAGGGAATCTGCCGTACCGTAGACGAGCAGGGCCGGGGCCGATCCGGCATGGAGATAGCTGCGGGGGCTGCTTTCTTTCCAGAGCTCCCTGTCATGGAGGCGCTGGGGGGAAAGCAGGCACTGCATGCAGTAGCGTATGCGGCCGTCTCCGGTCTCATCGACTTTGCGGTCCCCGGACTCCACGATCCAGGCGGTGTCCAGGACACCGGAAAACGATACGGCGGCCGCAAGATCGACATGCAGCGAGGCCAGCTCGGGCGCATTCTTCCAGCGTTCTGTCTCGCTGGCCATCATGATGGCCGCATAGCCGCCCGCAGAAGAGCCCGCCGCGAAGATGTTCCGGGGATCGACATGATACTGGTCCGCATGTTTGATGAAAAAGCGTGCGGCGTCGCAGCAGTCCGTGAGCTGGTCCGGGAACACGGCATGTTCCCGCAGCATGCGGTACTCCACGGCAGCGATCTGCCAGCCATGACCGTTGATAAGGTCGGCCCCGACCGTATTGAGGAAACGGGGGACGATCTCCGTTTTTTTGCTCTGCCTGAACCATCCGCCCCCGTGCAGCAGCAGGAGCAAAGGCCCCGGCAGACCGGAGGGCCTGGCGGAGCCGTACAGGTCCAGGAGCAGACGGTGCCCTCCGCTCGTCTTGTAGACGATGTCTTCCGTGCATCGGACGGAATCAAGGAATTCTCTGCTGATCATGTGACCTCCTTTCCGGTCTGGAGGGCTTGCGGGAAGGCGCCTGCCCTCCCGCAAGGAGCGGACTAGTCCTCGATGCGCAGCAGGCGGGCCGCATTGCCGTAAGCGACTTTGTACAGGCTTTCGGGCTTGTCCCGCAGGGCGATCTCCACCTGGGCATAGGCATCGGCGATGGTGGTGAAGGGATAGTCCGTACCAAGGAGGATCTTGTCGTCGCCCATGACCTCGACGGCATCGGCGATCTTGGCGGCGGAACAGAAGGTCGTATCCGTATAGATCCTGTTCAGGCCGGCAGTCTTTTCCGCCAGTTCCCGGACGTAGTTGTTGACGCAGTGGGCGGCGATCAGGTCATAGTCCGGGAACATGTGGGCCACGGTGATGAAATCGTCCAGGCCGCCGTATTCCGGGGTCTCCTTGTAGGGCTGGCCAAAGGTGTAATAGTGGCTGACCCCCACATGGAAGAGCACGGGCAGGCCCGCATTGCCGAAGAGCTCGATGCAGGCCAGCGTGCGGGGATCGGTCATGGGCAGGTTGGAAAGTACACTGTGGATCTTCAGGCCGCGTGCGCCGTTGGCGATATCCTGACGGAGCTTTTCCAGGGTCTCGTCCTGGGGCAGGGAATAATCGGGGCAGGAGAAGGGCAGGATGCGCGGATCCAGGCGGGAGGCCGCAAGGTATTCGTCGAAGCTCGTATAGGGAAGGATGGGCAGGGCCACGCTGTATGCGGCCTGGACGTCATCCATGCTCTTGCCGAGGTTTTCGCAGGTGGCGTGGGCCAGGCGGTTCTGGCCTTCGCGCATGCGGTCCTGGAGCTGTTCCGCCGTCCTGCCTTCCGCCTTGAAGACGAAGCCGTCGCGTGCGTTCTGGGCGAAGCTGTCGTCGATATGGTCGGGGCGCTGCAGGCGGGTCCGGAAGGTGATGTTCTGTCCGCAGAAAATGTCGCCGAGGTGGGCGTGGATGTCGATGATCTTGTTCATGATAGGCTCGTTGTCGAAAGGTGGTTGCACTGGACGGGCAGGCGGGCCTCCGGGCCCGCCTGCCGGGATGTACGGTTAAGAGACGGATTCCAGGGACGCGTTACCGGTACGCCAGCCCAGCAGCAGGGTGGCCAGGCCGCCGAAGATACACAGGGCCACGATATAGCCGCACACACCGGAGAAGGACCAGGCGGCGAAGAGGTAGGGGACGATCTGCTGGGAAATGGCCACGGAGCAGCGGCCGCCGGCGATGACGACGCCCGTGCCGGTATTGCGGATCTCGGTGGAATAGGACTCCGACATGTACAGGTTGAGGCACATGGCGCAGCACATGGAGACGAACTGGAAGAGGAAGTAGAGGATCATGAGCATGGTCACGTTGGTGCCCACGTTCATGTAGGCCGAGATCAGGGCGCCCACCAGCAGGATCTGGACACCGATGGAGATCTTGCGGCCACCCAGGGGGCCGACGTAGCCGGAAGCGATGACGCCCAGCGGGATGCCCAGGGCGCCCACCGTGGAGATGAGCAGGGAGTCGGCCTGGGAGATGCCGATCTGCTGCAGCAGCGTGGTGTTCCAGCCCAGGAAGACGAAGGAGGGGATGTTCTGGCCGGCGGCCACGCAGAACAGCACGAGGGTGCGGTACAGATACTTCTTGTCGCCGAAGATCTTCTTGAAGGTCTGGGCAACGGTCAGCTTCTGGGCAACGGTCTTGCGGTACTGTTCGGCGACCGCGGTCAGATCTACAGGCACACCGGTGTAGGCTTCCACGACGGCCTCAGCTTCGGCCTGGCGACCATTGGCGATGAGCCAGCGGGGGGATTCCTTCATGAAGAAGTAGGCAAGCACCAGCGGGATGTAACCGATGACGCCTTGGTAGAAGAGCCAGCGCCAGGCTTCCGGCCCCATGGGGACGACTTCCATGGCGATGAAGCCGATGAAGGGGATGGAGATGTGGCCGACGCCCACGACGATGCCTGACCACTTGGAACGGTCCTGCGAGGAAATGGTCTCGGCCAGATAGGTGAAGGAGATGGCACCGGTACCAAGGACGGCAAAGCCCGTGATCACCCGCCACAGGGTGAAGGTATAGATGTTGTCCGTCATGCCGGTCAGGATCGTGGCGGTGGAGAAGGTGAAACACCCCAGCATGAAGGCCTTGCGGCGACCGAACTTGTCGGAGATGACGCCGGCAACGATGCCACCAAGCATCATGCCAAAGAAGTACAGTGACTGCGCAGGGGCAAATTCCTGCATGCCGATGCCAAAGGAACGCATGACGGAAGGCGCCACATAGCCAAGTACCATATTGTCCATCTGGTCAAAGATATAGGCCAGAACAATGATCATGAAGACTTTTATCTGTCTGTGGGACGTGGGGATGTCGTCAAAATAGTTGTTGGGACGCTTCTCTGCCATTTTCTGTTTTCCTTTCTGTCTAGGAACTATCCTCTTGAAAATTTGCAGACCAAAATAGCTGACGTGTACGCGTCTTTTTTGTCTGTCAGGACCTTGCCGAAAGAACGTCGTGCGTATGACCGCTGGGGGAGAGCGGAGTGCGCCATTGGCAAGAGAAGCAGCAAAGATTGTGCCAAAAATATTTATAAATTATTTCAATATATTATTAAATAGTATTATACAAGTGTCCTTTTTGAATACATGAAATGTACATAAGGTGTACATGTCGAGGACATGTTGCTTTTGTGGATGCCGGTCTGCAGGGTCCCCAAAGAGCCTAGCAGGATCTGCATAACCTATTAAAGCGAT
>NZ_JBNPNC010000070.1:0-9815 GCF_050314315.1 Desulfovibrio sp. SGI.102
TTTTTCCGACTTGAGGCGCAGCAGGCCGTCGAGGATGCTCCAGGGGCTGGGCGGGCAGCCGGGCACGAAGAGCTGCACGTCGCACAGGGGCGGCAGACCGCCGCAGCATTCGTCGCTGTCGGCGAAGAGGCCGCCGGAGATGGCGCAGGAGCCCACGGCGATGGCGATGCGCGGCTCGGGCACGGCGGCCCAAGTGGCCAGCACGGCTTCGCGCATGTTGCGGCTCACGGGGCCGGTGACCAGGATGCCGTCGGCATGACGGGGCGAGGCCACGAAGTTGATGCCGAACTTGCCCAGGTCGTAGACCAGGGTGCCCAGCACGTTGGTGTCGGCTTCACAGGCGTTGCAGCCAGCGGCGCTGATCTCGCGCAGCTTGAGCGAGCGGGAGAACAGGCCGTTGCAGGCCTTGGGCTTGTGCAGGGGCCGGGGCTGGGCCGTGACGATGAGGTCTTCACGGGCAAAGGCGGCTACGCGATAGTCCTTGGTGAAGCGGATCAGGCCATCGCCGCGTGCCGCGGTACAGGCACGGGCACAGGCACCGCAGAACAGGCAGCGCCCCATATCCAGGGCGATGCCGTCGGTCTCTCCGGCGGGGCCGGGTTCGGCGGGCGAGAGCTTGCGCAGGGCCCCGGTGGGGCAGACGTCGAGGCAGGCGCGGCAGGAGCCGCAGTCCCCGGCCGCGATCTCGGGGCGTCCCATGTAGCGGGGCGAAAGGCCCGGCGCCTTGCGGGGGAAATCCAGCGTCCTGTATTTCTGGTGCAGGCGTTCCTTGAAGATGTCCAGCATGTCAGTCCTCCTGCCTACAGGTCGTGGCCGCAATAGGAAAGGTTGAAGCTCTTGTTGCAGAGCGGGAAGTCGGAGATCTGTTCGCCGCGCAGGGCCATCTCCAGACCGCTCCAGTTGTGCCACGAAGGATCATAGATCTTGTAGACGCCGAAGCGGCCTTCCGCATCCGTGACGGCCACATGGCACAGCTCGCCGCGCCAGCCTTCCACCTGGGCCACGGCCAGCATGCCGCCGGGCAGGGTATCGGGCATGGGCGCACGCCAGAGGGCGGTATCACTTTCGCCCTCGCGGAGCTTCTCCTCCTCGCCCAGACGGGCCAGATGCTGGAGGTCGGCTTCCACCAGACGCACGGAATCGGCCACTTCCAGACGGCGCACCGTGGCGCGGCCCAGCACGTCGCCGCCCTGGGCGATGCGGATGTCGGTATCTTCCAGCGGCAGGCGGGAAAGGGGCGCATGGCGCCGGGCATCGCGCGGCAGGCCGCAGGCACGCGCGGCCACGCCCACCATGCCGAAGTCCTCGGCGGTGCGCAGGCTGACACAGCCCGTGCCGGTCAGACGGTCCAGCACGCTGGGCGAGGCGAACATCACGTCCACGGCGCCCTTGACGTCACGCCAGCCCGCACGCAGGCGATCCAGCAGACCGCGGCAGGCAGCGGGGTCCAGATCCCAGTTGACGCCGCCGGGGCAGACCAGGCCGCGCCCGAAGCGGTTGCCGCAGATCTCGGCGGTCATGTTGAGGAAGTCGCCGCGGATGCGGCCGTTCCAGGACGAGGTGGGCAAAAAGCCCGTATCGCCCGCGATGGCGCCCAGGTCGCCGGTGTGGTTGGCCAGGCGTTCGAACTCCAGGCCCATGCGCCGCAGCAGCTGGGCGCGCAGCGGCACGCTGACGCCCGCCAGACGCTCCAGCACCACGCTGTAGGCCGTGCAGTGGCCCACGCTGGTGTCCCCGGCCACGCATTCCATGAGCGCGGCATCACGCAGGTGCGGGCCGCCGGCCAGCATCTTTTCCACGCCGCGGTGCTGGAAGCCCAGGCTGATCTCCAGATTGAGCACGTTCTCGCCGTAGCACTGGAAGCGGAAGTGACCGGGTTCGATGATGCCCGCATGCACGGGGCCCACGGCCACTTCGTGGACCTGGCCGCCTTCCACGCGGTAGTGGTCGCACTGGGCCGGGCCGGGACGTTCCGCGCCCGAGGCGGGCGTGGTGTAGCGCACGGGCTTGAGCCAGGGGTGGCCCTCGGGCACGATGCCCCAGGCCTCGCAGACTTCACGCTCGAAGCGCTGGAGCTGCGGGCATTCCTGGCTCATGGACGCATAGCGTTCCAGCGGCAGGCAGCGGGAGGCCCACAGTTCCTGCCGCTGGTCATGGGCCATGACGCAGCACAGGCCGGCGGCGGCCGTATTGCCCGCCACCAGCGCCAGTTCGCCCTGGGCGTACAGGGCCCGGGGCAGGCCAAAGAAGGCCAGCACGCGCCAGCCGTGCGCCACCTGCGTCAGGATGGCGGCCCGCAGGGAGGCCGCGTCAAGACAGGGGATGTCGGCCAGTCTGGCCGGGGAAGCATAGGAAAAACGCATGGTCTAGCCTCCAATGAGGGCCGCGCTGGCGCGCAGCAGCTTTTCGACGCCGTCGGGCATCCAGAAACCCAGCAGCAGCACGCACAGGCCCAGGGCCATGGGCGGCAGCACGCTCAGGGCGGACTCACGCGGGCACTCGGGCATGTCGGTGGGGCGGGTGCCCTGGAACATGCGCAGCACGGCCACGGACATGCCCACGAAGATGATGGCCAGGGCCAGCATGTACAGGGCGGCCACCAGCCACTGGCCCTGCTGCAGGATGCCCTTGAGGATCAGGAACTCGCTGACGAACAGGCCGAACGGCGGCGAGCCCACGATGGCCAGGAAGCCGCCCATCCACAGGGCGCCGGTGACGGGCATGGTCCAGCGCAGGCCGTGCACGTCGTAGCTGGAATAGGTGTGGTAGCGGGCCAGGATGTTGCCGGCCAGCAGGAAGAGCATGCACTTGGTCAGCGAATGGCACATGGCGTGCAGCATGCCGCCGAAGGCCGCGGCGCCGCCCAGGCCCACGGCCAGGGCCAGGATGCCCATGTGCTCCACGCTGGAGTAGGCCAGCATGCGCTTGTAGTGGCCCTGTCCCACGATGAAGATGGCGGCCACGAACATGGAGACCAGGCCGAAGAAGACCAGCAGCGTGCCGCTGAACCCGCCCAGGCCCGCGCCCAGCATGATCTGATGTCCGCGGAGGATGCCCAGGAAGGCACAGTTGAGCAGGGCGCCGGACAGCAGGGCCGAGACCAGCGAGGGGGCCTGGCTGTGGGCGTCGGGCAGCCAGTTGTGCAGGGGCGCCAGGCCCATTTTGGTGCCGTAGCCCACCAGCAGGAAGATGAAGGCCGCCTTGAGCCAGGGCAGATAGGTCGCCGCGCTCTGGGGCGCATCCAGCACGGCCAGGGCTTCGGCGCGCTGCCGGGCCAGATGGCGGAAGGCCTCCACCTGATCCATGCTCTCCACCGGCGGCACGCCGGGCTCGTAGAAGGCCACGGAAAGCAGGATGTTGCCCAGCAGGGCCAGGGCGATGCCCACGGAACAGATGATGAGGTATTTCCAGGTGGCTTCCAGCGACTGCTTGTGGCGGTGGAAGTAGATCAGGGGCGCGCTGGACAGGGTGGTGATCTCGATGCCCACCCACAGGGCGCCCAGATGGCGCGTGGTGGTGACCAGCGTCATGGCCGAGAGGAAGAAGCACAGACAGGCCGTGAAGCGGCGTTCCGGAGCATTGGTGAAGGCCCGGCCGTCCAGGATGCTGGTGCGTTCGGTGATCAGGGCCTCGTCGCGCAGATAGCCCACGCCGTAGACCGAGGCCACCAGGAAGAGCACGCTGGCCAGCACGAGGAAGAGCGTGCCCAGCGCGTCAGGCGCCAGCAGACCGGCCAGGGCCTGCGGATGCAGGCCGCCGCTCACGTCGGCAGCCAGTTTGACGGAAAGGGCCGTGTGCAGCACGGCCGTGAGCAAGAGCAGGCCGCGGCAGACGGTGGTATTGCCCAGCAGCAGCATGAGCAGTCCGGCGCACAGGGGCGCAAACAGCAGACATTCCAGCATGGTCGCCCCCTAGTCGCGCAGGTCGTGGAAGCCCACGTCGATGGATTCGAACGTGTGGCTGATGTGGTTGATGGCGATGCCCATGACGAAGACCGCCACGAAGATATCCAGCAGCAGGGTCAGCTCGAACCAGACGGCACCGGCCGTCATGAGCGGGATGCCCAGCAGGAAGATGCCGTTTTCGGCCACCAGATAGCCCATGACCTGCGAGAGCGCCGTGGCACGGCCCACCACCAGCAGAAGGCCGCAGAACAGCGTGGTCAGGCCGGCGGGCAGGAGCAGGGGCGGGAAAAGGCCGGGCGTCATGGGCAGGCGGCCTTCCAGCCAGAGCGAGAAGACCAGGCAGGCCAGACCGGTGAGCACGGCCAGGCCAAAGCCCAGACGGGGCTTGATGTGCGGATTGGCACCGATCTGGCGCCGGGTGCGGTGCAGCAGCCAGGGCAGCAGGCCGCCCTTGATGAGCAGCACGGCCACGGCCAGCAGGGCATGGTCATGGATGAGCAGCAGGCCGCCCAGCAGGATGCCCTGCGCGGTCACCAGATTGATGAGCGTGCGCAGGCGGCCCATGCCCAGCAGGGCCAGGTTGTTGAGCGTCAGCAGGAAGAGGAAGAACTGGAAAAGAGCGCTCATGATTTACCTCACCTGGGTCAGGATCAGGGCCAGGGCCGAAAGCACGGCCGCGCCGCCCAGCAGCACGGGCACCTTCTGCATGCGCAGACGGGCCATGACGGATTCCACGATGCCCACCAGCACGGCCACGGCAAAGATGCAGGCCAGCCAGCACAGGCTCTGCTGCCACAGGGGCAGGTCGGGCACCAGGATGCCCGCGGGCAGGGCCGCGAAGAACCACAGCTTGAGGGCCGCGCCGTACTCGATGAAGGAGAGGCTGGGGCCGGAGTGGTCCAGGATCATGACCTCGTGGATCATGGTCAGTTCCAGATGGGTGGTGGGGTCATCCACGGGGATGCGGCTGTTCTCCACCAGCAGCAGCACGAAGAAGACCACCGGCACCAGCAGCAGCTCGGCACGTCCCAGCAGCCATTCGTGGGCCGGACGGCCGCCCAGCATGCCGGACAGGGAAAGCGCATCGTGCATGCCCAGGGTGGAACCTACGCCCACCAGGGTCAGCAGGCAGAGGAAGAGCACCGGCTCGGACAGGGCCGAGAAGGCGGCCTCGCGGCTGGCGCCCATGCCTTCAAAGGACGAACCGGTATCCAGGGCGGCCAGCATGGTCAAAAAGCGGCCCAGGCCCAGCAGGTAGGCGGCCAGCAAAAAGTCGCCGGAAAAACGCAGCGGCGAGGCCATGCCGCCCAGGGGCAGCAGGGCAAGGGCGCAGAGCACCGTGGCCAGGCCCACCACCGGACCCAGGGTGAAGACAGGCGTGGTCACCTGGCTGATGACCTCGCCCTTGCGCAGGCCCTTGAAGATGTCGAAGTACAATTGCAGCACAGGCTTGCCGTGCCTGCCTGCCACCTTGGCCTTGATACGGGCTATGATGCCCGGCAGCAGCGGCGCCAGCAGCAGGGCCAGCGCATACTGGAAACAGTAGAAGGCGAGATCGCTCATGCGTGCAGCCCCCAGGCCAGCAACGCCACCAGCGTGGCGAGGATGTAAAGGATATAGAGATGGATCTTGCCGTGTTGCAGGATCTTGCACATGTTGCAGAGCTTTTCCACGCCTTCGAACAGCGGCGTGAACAGGCCCGTACGCAGACGGTCAGGGGCGGAGATGGCCACGGACGCCTTGCCGGGGAAGTAATGGGCATCCAGCTCCTGATGCACCTTCAGGCCCATGGCGCCGCCGAAGATGCGGCCCAGCGGCTCGGAGAAGGAAGCGTCCGTGTACTGCACGCGCGGGGTCCCGTACTGGTAGCCGCAGCCCCAGGTCTCCTCACGGCGCAGGCGGCCGGCGATGCAGACCTTGCGCAGCAGCCACAGGGCGGCCACCAAGGCCAGCAGCACCATGCCCACCAGCGAGACCGTGCCCAGCATGTCGGCCACACGCAGCATGACCTGCTGCCCGGCTACCGGATCGGGCAGGGGCGCGTTGACCGTGCTGATGAGCCAGCGGAAGCAGTGGCCGGAAGCCAGGCCGCCGGCCACGCAGAGGAAGGCCGGGATGGCCAGGGGCCAGAGATCGCGGGGACGGGGGCGGTGGGCCTCTTCCACACAGCGGCTGCGCGGCGCGCCCAGGAAGGTGATGCCGTAGGCCTTGGCATAGGTGGCGGCGGCCAGCCCGGAGACCAGGCCCAGCACCACCAGCGCCATGAGCAGACCCAGCTGCTGTTCCACGCCGGGCAGGCTGGAGCCGTCCAGCAGGGAAAGGGCCAGTACGAACTCACCGGCAAAGCCGTTGAAGGGCGGGAAGCAGGCGATGGAGACCGCGCCGATGCCGAAGGCCGCGCCCACCAGGGGCATGCGCTGCTGCAGGCCGCCCAGCAGTTCCATGCGCACGGTGCCGGTGGCGTGCAGCACTTCACCGGCGGTGAGGAAGAGCAGGCCCTTGAAAGCCGAGTGGTTGAGCATGTGGAACATGGCACCGGCCAGACCCAGGGTCCCGATCCAGCTGTTGCCGCTGTGGCTGCCGATGAGCCAGGCGCCCACGCCCATGAGCATGAGGCCCATGTTCTCCACGCTGGAGTAGGCCAGCAGGCGCTTGAGGTTGCTCTGGGCCAGAGCCTTGAGGATGCCCATCAGCGCCGTGCCCAGCCCCAGGAACAGGGTCAGCCAGCCCCACCAGGCCGGGGCGGCGCTCAGGGGGGCCACGAATTCGCAGCTGCGGATGATGCCGTACAGACCGGCGTTGATCATGGCGCCGGAGAGCAGGGCCGAGATGTGGCTGGGCGCGGCCGGGTGGGCCTCGGGCAGCCAGACGTGCATGGGCGCGATGCCGGCCTTGGCGCCGAAGCCCAGCAGGGACAGCACGAACAGGACCGAGGCCAGCGGCACCACGGGGCCTTCCTTGAGGGCCAGGGTCGCAAAGGCCGTATCGCCCGAGTTCTGCCAGAGCAGGCCGAAGAAGGCCAGCAGCAGCACGGCACCCAGGTGGGCGGCCACCAGATAGACCCACGAAGCGTCGCGTACGTTGCGGTCGCTGTCGTTGAAGTCGATGAGGAAGAAGGGCGACAGGGACATGACTTCCCAGGCCAGCAGGAAGAGCACGGCGTCACGGGCCATCATGACCACGGCCATGCCCAGCACCAGCAGCAGATAGAAGAGCCAGTGGGCGGCCAGGTTATGTTCGCTGGCGCGGGTATGGCGCAGCGAGATGCCCCCGGCACAGGCACAGACGAAGCCCAGGCCGAAGACCGGCAGCAGGAAGACGCGGGAAAGGGCGTCCAGCCCCAGACTCAGACCGCCCACAGGCAGGCCCCAGGCCTGGGTCCACAGCAGGCTGCCTGTCCAGCTGTCCGTGAACAGGCCCGCCATGCCCAGGGCACAGCCGCAGGCGGCCCCCAGAGGGCCGAACAGGTCGGCCAGCCGGGTCGTGGCGGGCGTGGGGCGGGCAAAGGCCAGCAGCCCCAGACCGGCGGCGCTGACCGCCAGTACACACAGAGCCAGTAAAATCAGAAACATGAGCACACTCCGATATTCAGACCGTCAAAGTACACGATGCGGCCCTGCCGTGGGCAGGACCGCATCTGTGAAAACTTTTCTGGCGGCATGGTCCGAGCGCTCCTTCCCCGGAGACTTGCAGCGCCCATGCCGGACGGACAGACGGACTCCCTGTCCGTCAAGGGTTATGGTTGCGCGTCCGTACCGGCCGGTACGGATCCCCCTGCGTCGCCTTCCCCGGGCGGCGCATCCATATATGAATTCGACCGGAGCGGGGGCGGCGGCGCGCTGCATGCGCAAAGGCGGCTGCGTGCTCGCCGCTATCCCCTGTTCCGGACACGGACATCTAGGCCAGACCCTTGCGGATCTGCTCGTCGAAATAGGCGATGGTCTTTTTCAGGCCTTCTTCCAGCTGGACCTTGGGCTCCCAGCCCAGGACCTCGCGGGCCAGGCTGATGTCGGGACGGCGCTGTTTGGGGTCGTCGCCGGGCAGGGGCTCGCAGATCAGCCTGGAGCTGCTGTTGGTGAGTTCGATGACCTTTTCGGCCAGCTCGCGGATGGTGAACTCGCCGGGATTGCCCATGTTCACGGGGCCGGTGAAGTCGTCGGGCGTGGCCATGAGGCGGCACATGCATTCCACCAGGTCATCCACATAGCAGAAGGAGCGGGTCTGGCTGCCGTCGCCGTAGATGGTGATGGGTTCGCCCTTCAGGGCCTGCACGATGAAGTTGGAGACCACACGGCCGTCGTTGGGATGCATCTTGGGACCGTAGGTGTTGAAGATACGGCCCACCTTGATGTTCACATTGTTCTGGCGGCGGTAGGAGAAGAACAGGGCCTCGGCGCAGCGCTTGCCTTCGTCATAGCAGGAGCGGATGCCGTTGGGGTTCACATGGCCCCAGTAGCTCTCGGGCTGCGGATGCACGTCGGGGTCGCCGTAGACCTCGCTGGTGGAGGCCTGGAAGATGCGCGCTTTCAGGCGCTTGGCCAGACCCAGCATGTTGATGGCACCGTGGACGCAGGTCTTGATGGTCTGCACGGGGTCGTGCTGGTAGTGGACGGGCGAGGCCGGGCAGGCCAGGTTGTAGATCTCGTCCACTTCCACGAACAGGGGGAAGGTCACGTCATGGCGCAGCAGTTCGAAGCGCTTGTTGTCCATGAGCTCTTCCACATTGGAGCGGGCGCTGGAAAAGAAATTGTCCACGCACAGGACTTCGTGCCCCTCGTCCAGCAGACGCGCGCACAGATGCGAGCCCAGAAAACCCGAACCACCAGTGACAAGAACCCGTTTTCGCAAATGCATGATAGCCTCTCAACGTAAAATGACCAATAGGCGCAGAGAGTGTACGCCCTTGTCCCGGGACTGGCAATGCCTGAAACGGGGCTTTTTCGCGGCGGGGCAGGGGCTTGCGTCCCGTGTCTGCCCCTGCTAGAAGCCATGCCAGACGGACGCCCTGCCGGGGATGGGGCGGTGCCCGTCCACGGGGCAGTGCTGCCCGCATCCCGCATCCTCTCCATCCCGGATCCGCCATGAGCCACAAGAAAGTTGAACGTATCGATCCCCTGACCCAGGCCCTGCCCTGCGTGGGCTGCGACAGCCACGCCCATCTGGACGGCGAGGAATTCGACGCCGACCGCGAAGAGGTGCTGGCCCGCGCCCGTGCCGCCGGTGTGGCCACCATCGGCAACATCTTCCTCGATCCTGACCGCTGGCGCCGTCGCCGCGGCTATTTCGATGCACATCCCGAGGTCTTTTTCGTGCTGGGCATCCATCCCTGTGACGGACAGCAGTGCACGCCCGAAGTCCTTGCGGACATCCGTGAAGCCTTTGCCGTGGATGACCGCCTGCGCGCCGTGGGCGAGATCGGGCTCGATTTCTACTGGGACGACTGCCCCAAGGAGATCCAGTACCAGGTCCTGCACGATCAGCTGCAACTGGCCCGCGAGCTGGAAAAGCCTGTGGTCATCCATTGCCGCAACGCCGAGGCCGAGACCCTCATGACTCTCGAAGCCCGCGGTTTTGTCGGCTATCCGCTGCTCTGGCACTGCTTTGGCGGCGATGCCGACATGGCCCGGCGCATCATCCGCAACGGCTGGCACATCTCCATCCCCGGACCGGTCAGCTACCCGGCCAACAAGGCTGTGCGCGAGGCCCTGGCCGTCATCCCTGACGACCGCCTGCTGCTGGAGACCGACAGCCCCTACCTTTCGCCCGTGCCCTGGCGCGGCAAGCGCAACGAGCCTGCCTTCACGGTCTTCACCGTACGCCATATGGCGGCCGCCCGCGGCATGGAGCCCGAAGAGCTCTGGCAGCTCTGCGGCGACAATGCCCGAAGATTCTTCGGCGTATAGCAGGCCC
>NZ_JBNPNC010000071.1:0-9488 GCF_050314315.1 Desulfovibrio sp. SGI.102
CAGGCCCGGCGCCTGTCCTCCCCATACGCTGAGAAATGGCCCGGCAGTACGGATGCAGGGCCTGTCCCGGATGGCGGCAAGGCCGCTGTCCGGCAGGCTCCCCCGTGCTGTCCCGGGCTTTTTTATGGTGCCCGGTTTTGTAGCCTGCGCTTCTGGACATCCGCCCGGGAGAAGCATAAGCAAGGGCATGATCGAAGCATTTTCCGCCGTTGTTCCTGTGTTCCTGCTCATCGGTCTGGGCGTCTGCCTGGATCTTTTCCGGGCCCTGCCCGAGAGCGCCAACCAGACCCTGAGCCTCTATGTCCTCAACGTGGCCCTGCCGCTGCTGCTGTTCCAGATCATGGCCACCGCGCCCCTGGAGAGCTTTGCGCATCCGCAGTTCTGGCTGGGCGTCATCGCCGCGCAGTTCCTCATCTACGGGGTCTGTTACGCGGCCGACCGCATCCTGGCCCGCCACGACAGCGCGGCGGCGACCGTGACGGCCCTGGGCGGCTGTTTCTGCAATGCCGCCTTCGTGGGCATCCCCGTCATCACCAGTGCCCTGCCGGGCAATGCCGAGGCCCTGTTCGTGGCCGGCCTGTTCACCATCACGCCCAATCTTCTGTTCGTGGTGGGGCAGGTGCAGCTGGCCGCACATGATCCTTCCCGCTCCATGCCGCAGGGGCGCAAGGCCGTGCTCTTGCATGTGCTGCGCTATTCGCTGCTGTACAATGCCGTGTTCTGGGGCATGGCGGGCGGCGTGCTGGTCTCGGCCCTGGGGCTGGGCCTGTGGGATCCGCTGAACAGGGCCGCCGAGCTGGTGGGCCATACGGCCGCCCCCTGTATGCTCGTGACCCTGGGCCTGACCCTGCGGGAGCGGCTGGCCGTGGTCCTGCGGCACGCGGGCGGCCATGCGCTGCTGCGCCAGACGGCCCTGCAGATCTGCAAGCTGGTGGTGCAGCCCCTGGTCTGCTGGGGCATCCTGGCCGCGCTGGGCGTGGAAGGCCTGTGGCTGGCCGTTTCGGTCATCATGGCCGCTTCCGGCTCCGCCCTGGTGGTCCCCGTGCTGGCGGACGTGCACCATGCCGGTCCTGAGGAGGCGACCCTGACGGCCCTGGTCTCCAATGGCCTGAGCCTGTTCTCGCTGAGTTTCTTCATCTGGGTGATGCGTCTGCTGGGCCATATCTGATGCGCCTGGACGGCCTTCCTGCCGTGCCGGTGTCCTGACTGGGGATGCAGGGGCGGCAGAGGGCGCCCGCCGACGTGCGTCCTGCGGGGCCTTGTCCTGCAAAGCGCTCCACACTGCTGGATAAAATTCTATCGAAGCCCGGTCGATACCGGGCTTTTTCAATAGGTTATATATTGTTTGGTTAAACAAACAATTTTCTGGACAAGCGGAGGAAAGAGGCGCATCTTTCCCCTCACCGCAAGCGACATCCTCCGGGAGAGCCACACTACGGTCCGCATGGAGGTGTCGTATGGAAGCATTCTACGCTGTTCTTCCCGTCTTTCTGCTCATAGCCGTGGGGGCTGCGGTCCACATGACCGACGTGCTGCCGGAGAATACCGGCGCGGCCATGGGCCTTTATGTGCTCAAGCTGGCCCTGCCCGTGCTCATGCTGCATATCCTGTCCGGTGCGAGCCGTCTGGATCTGGCCCACGGCGGTTTCTGGCTGGGCGTCATCGGGGCGCAGATGCTGTGCTATCTGCTGGGCTACGCCGTGGACAGGCTTTTTTCCCGGCGGGGGACGGGCCCGGCCATCATCTCCGGCCTGGCCTGCAGCGCCAGCAACACGGCCTTCGTGGGCCTGCCCATCGTGGCCGGCCTGCTGCCGGGCAATCACGAAGCCATGGTGGTGGCCGGGCTGGCGGCCCTGACGCCCAATGTGGTGGTCATCATGGCCCAGATCCGCATGGACTGTCTGGCAGGTTCCGCGGCCTGGGGCGACGGCCGGGGCCGCATCTGGAAGCTGCTGCGCCTGTTCCTGCTGGGCAACCCCCTGCTTCTGGCCACGCTGGCGGGCCTTGCCCTGGCCTGCTCGGGGCTGGGGCTGTGGCAGCCGCTGGATCACGCCGCGGCGCTCATCGGCAGTACGGCCGCGCCCTGCATGCTGCTGGCCCTGGGCTTCGACCTGCGCCAGAAGCTGGTGCTGGCCCTGCGCCGCAACGGCGGGCATACGGTTATCCGGCAGGCCTGGCTCCTGCTGTGCAAGCTGGGCATCCATCCCCTGATCTGCTGGGGCATCATGCATCTGGCGGGCCTGCCGCCGCTCTGGCTGGGCGTGGGCGTGCTCATGTCCGCCACCGGCACGGCCCTGGTGGCCTCGGTGCTGGCCGAGGTCTACAGCGCCGTGCCCGAAGAGGCGGCCCTGACCGCCGTACTGAGCAATGCCGCCAGCATGGTCAGCCTGATGCTGTTCATCTTTCTGCTGCAGGGGGCGGGCTGTCTGTAGTGCTTGTCAGGAAGGGGCGCGGACTATAGGATAGAGGCTATTGCCGTTTCCCGGCCCCAGCGGCTCCTCTGGTCTGCCTGTCCGCAGGTTGCCTTTGTCCGGGCCGTATCCCGACCTTTTCCCGAGCAAGGAATCTTTTGATGGATCGTTTCTCCCGTCTGTGCCTGTGGGGATCCATGGCGTGTGCCTTTTTGAGTCTGGTCCTGCTGTCGTTCGACGTCTTTCCCTGGTTCCGGGATCCTATTTTGCCGCATCGCCCCACCTATCCTCTCGGGATCGCGGGCATGGTGCTGTTCGTCCTTTCCGGGCAGTGGCGCGGACGGATGCAAGAACACCGCCTGCTGCTGGGGGGGATACTGGGGATGACAGCCCTTGCAGTGCTGGCCACCGTCTGGGGCTTGCAGGACGTTCCCGGAGATGTCGCACCGGACGTCTGGACAGGCTTTTTGCTCTGGACGGCGATCCCTCTGGCGTTCTGGCTCTGGGGGGCCGTGATGTTTTCCTGCCTGCCATGCGGGCAGGGGAAAAAGCTCTTCCATGCTGCAGTGCTGCTGCTTGCGGTCTCGAACCTGGCGCACATCATCCTGGAGATCCCGGCCAACCATGGCGCAACAGGGATCAAGGACTTTCTGGTCAGCATCAATTCCTGGTTCCGTTTCGAGTGCATCGATCACGGCTGGTGGCCGCCGGTCTATTTTACGGACAGGATCAGGGGGCTGTTTGCCGAGCCGCCGCACATGGCTGTGGGGCTCATCCCCGTACTGGGCGTGGTGCTGGCCCTGAGCGGAGCGAAGCGTCTGTGGCTGCTGGGCGTGGTCTGCTGGGGCCTTATCATGTGGCAGGGCAAGATCGCGTCCGGCCTGCTCGCATTTGTCGTGACCTGCTTTGCTGCCGCCCTGCCGTTTTATTTTACTGCGCTGCGCCGTCACCGTATGCCGGTCCTGATGCTGACCGCCGTCCTGCTTGCAGGAGGCGGCTGGGCGCTGCAGGCCGGATGGCCCGGGATGCAGGCCCGCTTCCTGCCGGCCTTTCAGGAAGCAGAATCCCTGGTCCGTTTCGTGAAGGACAGCCATGCGGGCAGGCCCGCCGCATGCCCTGAATTGCAGGGGGGGCTGGAGGTCAGCTCGCTGGCCATCCGCTACACCTGTGCACGGCTGGATATGGAGGCAGGGCTTTCGCGTCCGCTGGGCATGGGCTGCATGATGCAGGGCTGGTACTGGCAGCCTCTGGAGCAGTGCAGCCTGGAGCGGGGGAGCGAGCTGACGGGCTTTGTTGAAGGCGCCAGGAGCAGCAAGCTCCACAAGTACCCTCCCATGAACCAGTATACGACGTTGCTGGCGGAAACAGGTCTGCCCGGACTGGCCTTGTTCTTGGGCCTGTGCGGCATGCTGCTCTGGCGGAGCGTACGCTTTGCCACCCGTCACCGGGACTGGTATGTGTATGGGATGGCCTGTGCCTTCCTGGGTATGCTGGCGGCATTGACTGCCATCACCATGAAGAATGCCACGGCCTTCGCCTTCCTTGCCGGTTATCTGTACGCCATCAGCCGGGAAGGGGACGGGGCAGCCGGTGAGACCGGAGGTGGACAGGTCCCGCAGCAGGAGCGCGGTTAGCGCTGCGGGCCGGACGGCAAGACTGGAATTTCTGCCTTGTTCGTGACGCGCCCTGTGAGGGAACGGTCTTCCGCGGTGCATCGTTCCTGTCGGCAGAAAAGAGCGCAGGGGGGAAGATCCCGGTCGACGGGCCGTCCATGCGGGGCGATGTCTGGTGCGGCGCATACGCCGTGCGGGTACATCTGTCCCTCCATAGCAGTCTTGCCGGGACACACGTACAGGTCGCGGGCAAGGCCGTACGGAAAGCGATGATGCGGCAAGGCAGGCGGGGGCGTTCAGAAAAGGCACACGTTCGTTAGGCGTGCGTCGCTGGATCAGTCGTCCAGCGCGGCGCAGGCGTCTTCCTGCTGGCCGCGGTAGAGCAGCTCGTCGGTCATCTCCAGCAGTTCGCCCACGATGCCGCCCCCGGTCATGGGATGCCCGAACAGGGCCTCGCGCTGGTTGGTGAGGCCGCGCCGGTCCACGGCGTCGGGCATGGTGGGGGAGAGGGTCTCGCGTAGGCGGCAGGCCAGCAGATAGCCCTCGGCGCCGGGCAGGAAGATGTCCGTGAGGGCCGCGAAGCGGGCGCGCATGCCGTCCCAGGCGGCCAGGGTGTCCGGGCCGGGACGCAGGCCGCAGAGCACACGCAGGGACGAATACAGGTTGTTGCAGACCGCGCCGGGCAGGCCGGGGCGCCAGCCCCAGAGCCAGGGAGTGCGCTCGAAAAAGAGGTTGTGCTCCACGCCCAGATCCAGCAGCTCGCGCATGCCGTGCAGCAGGGTGCGCAGGGGGGCCGTCTGCGGCGTGTCGGGCCAGCGGAACGCGGCCTTGCGGTGCAGGTCCCAGGCGGGCACCAGCTCGCGCTGCGGCGCAAGACCGGCCAGCACGCGCAGCAGATGGGCCAGCCAGGCATTGGCATCGTGGCTGTCCGGGGTCTCCAGATGGGAATAGCTGAGGACGTAGCGGCCTTGGCCGTAATTGCCCGCCACCATCAGGGGCTGGCCGTCGAGGAAGTCCGCCGAGACGTTGACCCCGTACAGGTCCTTCCAGGCTTCGAAGACAGGGGCCGGGATGCGGCTCAGGGGCAGGTCGGCCAGCCAGAAGTCCGTATCCGGCTGACGGTAGGAGGCCAGGATGCTGACCCGTTCATCGGCTTCCGGGGCGAAGCGGCCGGGCCACCAGACGGGCAGGGACGGCACATGGCCGTCATCCCGGGGCGGGCGGCAGTTGCCGCAATGGCGGCAGTCGTCGTCATGGCCGTGGGCGCAGCCGCGCCAGTGCGGCGGCACCAGGGCGCACGCCTCGTCGCCCAGCGGCGGGCGCAGCGGATCGGGAGCAGCCCCGTCCGGAAAAGCTTTGGGGAAGTCCGGCCGCACGGCGGGCAGGTCGCGTGCCATGCAGGAGCGCACCCGCATGTGGGCATGGCCGGAGATGAGATGATGCAGGCGCTCGGGATAGGGCGCGCGGCCCCAGGGACAGAGCCCTAGGCCGTCCTGGCTGCGGTGCTGGCTCAGGGCCAGTCCGGCGCCGCCGCAAAAGCCCAGGTAACGGCCGCCTTCGGCCAGATAGTCGCGCACGGCCTGCCGCCCCTTCTCGCCCAGGGCCCGCGCCTTGAGCCGGGCGTTGCCGCCGGGGACAAGCAGGAGCGGGGCCGCTCCCCGTTCCTTGCCGGGCGTACCCTGCGGGCATGGCTTGCGAAAAAGCGCGCCATTGGCTATGTCTTGTCCCTTGACCAGACGACAGGGCAGTCCCAGCGCGCACAGGGCGCGCCAGACCATAAGGCCCCAGATATGGGACGCGTCCCAAAGAATACATACAGGGTTGGCGGCACACATAACAGCGTACTATGGCCGCCTTTCATGGAGAAAGCAAGATGGCGGATACCCTCCCCAAGGGCTACGAGCCCCATGACGTGGAAGCGCGCTGGCGCGACCACTGGCAGGACAACAGGACCTTCACACCCGACCCGGATGCCCAGGGCGAACCCTTTTCCATCGTGATCCCGCCGCCGAACGTTACCGGCGCCCTGCACATCGGGCATGCCCTGAACCAGACCCTCATCGACGTGCTGTGCCGTCATGCCCGCCAGAAGGGCAAGAACGTGCTGTGGGTGCCCGGCACCGACCACGCCGGCATCGCCACCCAGAACGTGGTGGAGCGCGCTCTGGCCAAGGAAGGCAAGACCCGTCAGGACCTGGGCCGCGAAGCCTTCATCGAGCGCGTGTGGCAGTGGCGCGAAGACTACGGTCACCGCATCCTCAACCAGATCCGCGCCCTGGGCGCTTCCGTGGACTGGACGCGCCTGCGCTTCACCATGGACGAAGGCCTGTCCGCCGCCGTGCGCAAGGTCTTCGTGCAGCTCTACAACGAAGGCCTGATCTACAAGGGCGACTACATCATCAACTGGTGCTCGCGCTGCCATACGGCCCTGGCCGATGACGAAGTGGAACACGAGGCCCACAAGGGCAAGCTGTGGAAGATCCGTTACCACCTGGCCGACGGCTCCGGCAGCATCACCATCGCCACCACCCGTCCCGAGACCATCCCCGGCGACACCGCCATCTGCGTGCATCCCGAGGACGAGCGCTACCAGCACCTGGTGGGCAAGACGGCCATCGTGCCCGTGCTGGGCCGCGAGATCCCCATCATCGCCGACAGCTACGTGGATCGCGAGTTCGGTACCGGCGCCCTCAAGGTGACCCCCTGCCACGACCACAACGACTGGGCCCTGGGCAAGAAGCACGATCTGGAATTCCTGCAGGTCATCGACGAAGACGGCATCATGAAGGCCGAGTCCGGCCCCTACGCCGGTCTGAAGAAGGAAGACTGCCGCACGAAGATCGTGGCCGACATCGAAGCCGCCGGCGACCTGCTGGCCGTGGAAGACCTGGACAACTCCGTGGGCCACTGCTACCGCTGCCACACCGTGGTGGAACCGCATGTGTCCACGCAGTGGTTCGTGGCCACCACCAAGATGGCTCCCGCCGCCCGCAAGGCCGTGCCCGAACTGACCCGCATCCTGCCGGAATCCTGGGCCAAGACCTACTATCACTGGCTGGACAACATCCGCGACTGGTGCATCAGTCGCCAGATCTGGTGGGGCCATCGCATCCCCGCCTGGACCTGCGCGCAGTGCGGCGAGCTCATCGTGGCCGAGCACGACCCCAGCTCCTGCCCCAAGTGCGGCTGCACTGACCTGAAGCAGGACGAGGACGTGCTGGATACCTGGTTCTCCTCGGCCCTGTGGCCCTTCTCCACCATGGGCTGGCCCGAGCAGACCAAGGATCTGGCCACCTGGTACCCCACCAGCGTGCTGGTGACCGGTTTCGACATCATCTTCTTCTGGGTGGCCCGCATGATGATGATGGGCCAGCACTTCATGGGCCAGGTGCCCTTCCACGACGTGTACCTGCACGCCCTGGTGCGTGACGAGACCGGTCGCAAGATGTCCAAGTCCACGGGCAACGTCATCGACCCGCTGGAGATGATCGACAAGTACGGCTGCGACTCCCTGCGCTTCACCCTGACGGCCTTTGCCGCCATGGGCCGCGACATCCGCCTGTCCGAAGCCCGCATCGAAGGCTACCGCCACTTCGTCAACAAGCTGTGGAACGCCGCCCGCTTCGCCCTCATGAACCTGCCCGAGACCGCGCCCGCCCCGGTGGCCCTGGAAAGCGTGGAAGGCCTGCACCACCAGTGGATCCTGCACCGTCTGGAGCAGGTCAAGCAGGACATGGACAAGGCGCTGGAGGAATACCGCTTCAACGACGCCGCCCAGCTGGGCTACAAGTTCCTGTGGAACGAGTTCTGCGACTGGTATCTGGAACTCATCAAGCCCGACATGCAGGACGAGGTCCGCAAGCCCGTGGCCCAGTATGTGCTGTGGGTGGTGCTGCGCGAGCTGCTGCTCCTGCTGCATCCCATCATCCCCTTCGTCACGGCCGAGATCTGGAACGCCCTGCCCGTGCCCGCCGGCGAGCAGCCCACGGACATCGCCCTGGAGCTCTATCCCGCCGCCCGTCCCGGCTGCCTGCATGAAGCCGAGGCCGCCCGCATGGAACTGGTGCAGGGCAGCATCGTGGCCGTGCGCACCATCAAGGCCGAGCTGAACATCAGCCCCAGCCACAAGGTGAGCCTGATGCTGCATCCTGTGGACGAGGCCCAGGCCGCCCTGCTGGAAAGCTGCCGCCAGATGATGACCACCCTGGCCCGCCTGGAAGACCTGCAGATCGGTGCCGACCTGCACGCTCCCAAGGCTTCCGCCTCCTCCGTGGTGGGCGGCTGCCAGGTCATCGTGCCCCTCAAGGGCGCCGTGGACCTGGCCGGAGAACTGGCCCGTCTGGACAAGGAAATGGCCAAACTGGAAAAGGATCTGGTGGGCGTGCAGAGCAAGCTGCACAACGAAAGTTTCGTGAGCCGCGCTCCCGCCCAGGTTGTGGAACGCGAACGCGCCCGTGCCGAACAGCTGCTGGATGCCAAGGCCAAGATGCAGGCCCTGCGCCAGCGCTTCAGCGAAGCCCTCAACGAGGAATAAGGAACAACGTCATGAAGATGTCCGCCGTTGCCACGCCCCCCATGCTCTGCGCTTCCGGGCGCGGAGCGGTGGGCGTCGTGCCCGGCGCGGTCGTCGCCTCCGGTCTTTCGGGCCGGAGGCCGGCGGCCGCGCCGCTGTTTTGTTTGCTGCTCCTGCTGGTGTTCTGCCTGTCCGCCCTGCCGGCCCGTGCCCATGTGGTGGACGAGCTGGCCCCCCTGCTGGACAGTGATGCCATCGTGAACAGCATCCAGGATATCGGCCTGCTCAAGAAGGCCGGTTTCATCTATCAGCCCGACCTGACCATCACGGGCGAGATGTGCCCCGTGGACGGCAGCCAGGACCAGCTGGCCGTGCTCAGCGGCATGCTGGCCGCTGACAGGATGTATGCCTTCTATTTCGGCGATGTGTCCGACGCGGCCAAGAAGAACGAGCTGCTCCAGCAGCTGGTGGGCAAGCCCCTGCCCACGCTGAACAGCAAGGACATGGCCCGCATCCGCAAGGCCCCGCACAGTCAGGAGTCCGCGAACATTCTGGCGCGCTTCCGCCAGCAGGAGCTTTCCCGCCTGCTGGAGGCCGCCCGTCAGGACGACCAGCTGCTGCGCCTGCTGGGGGCGCATCTGTACGGCCTTTATCTGGAGCGCCTGTACATGGCCTCGGTCATGGTGCTGGCCGCTGCGGAAAGCGACACGCTGGAGCCGCTCTATCAGGTGCATACCGGTCTGGCCACCCGGCACGGCAAGGCCCTGGAGATCCTTGGCAAGAAGGGCTTGCTGGGCCTGGAAGACTGCGAGGCCCGCGCGGCTTTGGTCAAGAAGCTGCAAGGCCTGCTGACCGCCAACAAGGGGCAGCCTACGCTGGAAGGCCTGCGCGAGATCGTCTCGCTGGTACAGGAGGAGCGTGCGTTCTTCCTGACGCCCTGCCCGCTGCCGC
>NZ_JBNPNC010000072.1:0-9408 GCF_050314315.1 Desulfovibrio sp. SGI.102
CTCTAAACAGGGAACAAAAGGGAACGGAGAAAGCAGAGGGAAAAGAGAGGATAGACAGGGAAAGGGCACCGGCTCAGGGCTGGAAGGGCTCAGCCGAGGCACCAGGGAGGCGAGGCTTGTGGCGGCCCCGCGTCAGCATAAAGGCTGGCAGAGGAGATGAGAGACGGCAGCAAGGGCTCCCGCCCCGCCTGTTCTTAAGAATGCGTCGGCTGGTCCGCAGGAATGTTCCGGTTCCAGTAGACCAGGACGCGCCGGACGAATTCCTGCGTTTCAGGAAAAGGCGGGATGCCGCCGTACTGCTCCACGCTGCCGGGCCCGGCATTGTAGGCCGCCAGGGCCAGCTCCACGGAGCCGAAGCGCTGCAGCTGGTGCATCAAATACTGGGAACCGGCATAGACATTGGCCCGGGGATCGAAGGGGTCGATGAGTCCCAGCTCCTCCTGTGTATGGGGCATGATCTGCATGGCCCCCTGGGCCCCTACGGGTGAGACCGCGGTGTGGTCAAAGGAGGATTCGGCCTGGATGACCGCCAGCACAAGCCCCGCGTCAAGGCCGAAGATCTCCTCGGCCTCACGGGCCAGACGGCGCCATTCCTCCGGTGCGGGGGGCACGATGTCGTCATGGATCACCGGTGCGGACGGCGGGCGAAAAGACGTACGCCGTGCCGGTGCGGCAGCAAAAGCCTGCCGCTCGTCCCGGTCAGCCGTTGATACGGCGGCCACGGTCATGGTCTGGGGGGCAGGAGCCGTCATGGCCGCTGCGGCCTGCCGGGCATCGCCCGGGGCTTTTTTCTGCGGCAGGGAAGCGACCCGTACCATGCGCGGCAGGACCTTCTGCTCCTGATATTCATGGGAAAGGATGCCCGTACCGGGCTGCAGGGGCACCGGCGGCAATGCCGCTTCCGGCGGAGGCGTCACATGCCCGGACGTCCGGGAGACACAGCCCCCGGCCGGCAAAAGGCACAGCAGCAGGCAAAAAAAACAGAAAATATGAAGGCAGCGGCTATCCTTCACGGCTCAATTTTCGTCGTGGGCAAGCTGGAAATAGAGTTCGATGGTATTGGTGCCGTCATCACCGCTGTAGCAGTGGTGCGCGGAAACGTTCTTGACCAGGTGGACGCCCAGACCGCCGATGGGGCGATCCTCTGCGGCCAGCGACGTGTCCGGCGTGGCGGTCTCCATGAACGGATCAAAAGACGTGCCCCAGTCCCGTATCCAGACGCAGAGAAAGGGCGCGCTGTCCATGCTCACCCGCTTGAAGCCCAGTTCCATCTGCCCCCAGTGGGCGCTCCTGTCGCCTTCCTGCGGGCAGGTGCCGGCATAGGCATAGGTGGCCACATTGACCAGCAGTTCTTCTACTGCCAGTTCCACGAAACCAAGGATGTCGGCGTAGTCGGCGGCCAAGTTTTCACGCAGGAATTCCATGGCCGGCGCGCAGCTGTCAACACGGGCGGGAAGCATGATTCTGGCCACAGCCTACCTCCTTGCCCTCTCAGCCGGCCAGAGCCGCAAGGGCTTCCTGCCGACTGTCCCGGACAGTCAGCATGGCGTTGAACCCGGAGATGCGGAACACTTCCGCCGTCATGGGCTGCAGGGAACAGAAGGCCAGCTTGCCGGCACAGGTCTTGAGCGCCTTGACGAGCCCCAGGATGCCCCGCAGTCCGGCGGAGCTGATGTATTCCAGCCGGGACATGTCGATGAGCAAACGCTGCTTGCCCGCTTCCAGCAGGGCGCGGGTCGCGTTTTCGAATTCCGGTGTCGTCGTGGCGTCCATGCGGCCTGCAAGCTCCACGATGGCGATACCGTCCTGTTCCGTTACGATGACTTCCATAGAACCTCCGAATCTGGCTACTGATAGCTGAGCAGCAGGCCCTGACTGATCTTCAGCCAGCCGTCCAGCGTCACGAACAGCAGCAGCTTGAACGGCAGGGAAATGGTCATGGGCGAAACCATCATCATGCCCATGGCCAGCAGGACATTGGAAATGATAAGGTCTATGGCAACGAAAGGCAAATAGAGCAAAAAGCCGATCTGGAACGCCTTGGTCAGTTCCGTGATGGTAAAGGCCGGCACCAGGATGAACATGTTGTCACGCGTGATGCTCTGCCGCTGATGCTCCGGCCATATGCGCTGGGCCGTACCCATGAATTCCTGCAGGATGGCGGGGCTGGTGTTCTTTTCCAGGAATTGCCGCAACGGCGGCGAGACGGCCTGCAGGGTCTCCAGCATCTCCGAAGGCTTCGGGTTCGCGCTGAACCGCTGTTCCTCCAGCAGGGCCTTGGTATCCATGGCCACCGGCGCCATGATGAAGACCGTCAGGATGATGGCCAAGCCGTTCATGACCATGGCAGGCGGCACCTGCTGCACGCCCAGCGCGTTGCGGACAAGACTCGTGACCACCACGATCTTCACGTAGGACGTGACCATCATGAGCAGGAAGGGCGCCAGCCCTAAGAGCGCCAGGCCCGCGATGAGATAGAGGGGATTAATCCCGGCCAGTTCCATCCCCGGCCCCCTGCGGCGTACCGCCGTCCTGTCCGGCAGCATGCATGCGGGTGATCTGCACGCCCGGCATGCCGCCCACATCCACCAGACGTCCCTGCGCCAGCAGCTGCCCCGCCACACGGATGTCCACGACGGGTGACGGCGTCTCGCCGCCCAGGGCCAGCGTATGCCCGGGGACAAGCGCCGCCAGTTCGTCCAGACGAAGATGCAGCCTGCCGATCTCAAAGACCACAGGCAGTTCCAGTGCCCCGACAGATGCGGGGGCCACCGTGGGGGCTTCTGCGGTGGGCCCATCGTCCTGGACGGCCCCGGCAGGGGCCAGCTGTTCTTCACGCATGCCGTCCTCGCTTTCTTTCTCTGCAGACTCCCGGCCGGGATCACCCATATCCGGCCCCAGCACGGACAAGATCCCTTCCCCAAGCCGGCAGGCCAGTGCCCTGCCCTGCGGCAGGCGCAGACGCGGCGTCTCAGGGGCCCAGCTCTCCGGCAAAAGGACATCCCCCGGGGCCAGCGTTGCCGCCTCGTCTGCGGACAGACGCATGCGCCCCGCTTCCAGCGGACAGGCCAATGTCCCCGTGAAACAGCCCCCGGCCTCCGTGCGCATGGGGAGCTGTTCCAGCCGCTCCAGCACATAGCGTGCGGCATTTTCCTTCGCCCAGGACAGACGCAGGAAGACAGCCTCACCACAGGGCAGATCCAGCCGCAGGGGCAACGAACCGCCCCAGGCAATCCCGGCCTGCGGTGTACCGCTAAAACGCAGTTCACAGCCCAGGAAGGGTTCCAGCCGTTGCAGCGCAGGCTGCAGCAAACGCTCCAGAACAGCCAGACACAATTCGCCGGGCAGGCGGGCAAAGGTCTGCTCCCCTGCGGGCAGGGCGCTGCGCCAGGCGGCAAGATCCGGCCTCAGGGCCAGTGCCTCCAGAGATGACCATTCCAAGCGCCACAGATCCTCGCCACTGCTCAGATACAGCACGGCCGCCGGAACAAAGGGAGCATCCTGCTCCGCGGTGGCCGCCGCGACATTGAACGACAACGTACAGGGAACAGGCTGCTCCGCACCGGCATCCAGCGCTACGGTCAGCGGCAGGGCCCGGCAGACGAGGGCATTGACCAGCCGCGCCTGCAACGGCGGCAGCGCTGGCGGGATGAAAGGCCGGGAAGGGATCACCTGGGACATGACTCACCTTTTCCGAAATCAGCGGGATCTGTCCGCTCCCCTTCGGAGGGGGAAAATATCGCGGCGCGCCGTGTGGCGGCCGTAGCTACTCCACGTCAGGGACGTAATCCTGGCGGCCCCGGGACTGCTGCCGGGCATCGCCTTCATTGCCGCCGTCCGCCCGGCTCTGGACGATCTCCACGCGAACGTTCTCGCCACTGCGCTCCAAAGCGCTGCGCAAGGCATCCTGTGCCCCCACCGCCGTCTGGAAGGACGCCGGATCGGCGCAGGCGAGCCGGATGAACAGCTGGCCGTCCTGCGCCCGGGCCAGACACAGCTCCGCGCCCGAAAGCGGGCCCTGCCCCAGGGTGATGCGGACTTCCGGGGAACCCTTGCCCGGCTCGGAGACCAGGATACGGTCCACCAGTTCGTTCACGAGGGCGTCCACATCCCCGGGAGCCGGAGCTGCCTGTGCGGCGCTCGTCTGCATGCTCTGCATGCGGCTGCCGAAAAGGCTGTCCAGCAGCGCCTGGGGCGACAGGGCATCCTGCCGGGAACCGCCCCGACCATTTTCCTGACCGCCCTGCCCGTCCCGTTCCCGGGATTCCTGCATGGCCCGGTCAAAACGTTCCTTGTCCCTGTCGTCCACGGGACGATCCGCGCCTTCACGCTCCGCCTGCATGCGGGAATCCGCTTCCTGCAAGCGTCGGGAACTGATCTCCATGCCCATGGGCACCTCCAGCATAAGCCGCCATGCGGATCCGGCCGAACACCCTGCGGGGGGCCTCAGGCATCGTCACTGGCGCGGGAAGGGGTGGCGAACTCCTCCAGCTCCAGATCTTCCAGATGCTCCTGCTCCCGTTTGGCGTTCTCCTGCCAGATGTCACGATGTTTCTCGATCTTCGCCGCTTCCCGGCGGGCCAGGGCCACGGCCCTTTGCGCACCGGTCACGGCCTGTTCCTGCTGCCGCACCTGCTCCTCCGCCTGGCGCACGGCCTGGAAGCGTTCCTGCTCTCCGGTGGCCAGCATGCCCAGAGAGGCCCGGAAATCCGCCACCTCTTCCAGAGAAAGGCTGGCCCCCAGGATGGCGGCATAACGCCGCTCCTCTTCTTCCTGCCGCCAGACGCGGTAGCGTTCCAGCTCGGCCTGCCGCCGCCCCACTTCCTCACGCGCCTGTACCAGCCGGCGTTCCTCCAGCCGCAAGGCGTTGCGGGCGGCGTCCTCCCGATAGTGGCGAACGGACAGCAGGGCCTGCAAGGGATAGAGTCGTTGCGCCATGATGCACCTTTGCCATATGCAGAGGCCGGGCCCCGCTTACAGCACGACCTTTTTCAGGGCCGCCAGGGTCTCCTCGAACGAACTTTTTTCCTCCAGCCCCTGGCGCAGGAAGGCATTGACCGCCTGGATATGCCCCAGGGCGAAATCCGCCTCGGCATCGGCCCCTTTCTTGTATTCGCCGATCTGCACCAGCAGCTCCACTTCCGCATACTTGGCCAGTATCTTGCGCAGGGCCTGGGCCGCGGCCTTGTGCTCCTTGTCCACCACGGCGTTCATGACGCGGCTGACGCTGGCCTGGACGTCGATGGCGGGATAATGGTTGGCAGCGGCCAGCTTACGCGAAAGCACGATATGCCCGTCAAGGATGGACCGGGTCTCGTCGGCGATGGGTTCGGTCATGTCATCACCTTCCACCAGCACCGTATACAGGGCGGTGATGGAGCCCTTGTCCGAATTGCCCGCCCGTTCCATGAGCTTGGGCAGTTCCGAGAAGACCGACGGCGGGAAGCCCCGGCGGGTCGGCGGTTCTCCGGCCGCCAGACCGATCTCGCGCTGGGCGCGTCCGAAACGGGTCACGGAATCCATCATCAGCAGCACGCTCTTGCCCTGATCGCGAAAATATTCGGCAATGGCCGTGGCCGTATAGGCGGCCTTGAGCCGCTCCATGGAGGAACGGTCCGACGTGGAGACCACGAGCACGGCCTTTTTGCGCCCTTCCGAACCGATGTCGCGTTCGATGAATTCCCGCACTTCGCGGCCGCGTTCCCCGATGAGCGCCAGCACGCAGACATCGGCCGTGCAGCCTTTGAGGATACTGGACAACAGCGTGGACTTGCCGCCGCCGGCTGCGGCGAAAATGCCCATGCGCTGCCCTTCCCCGCAGGTCAGCACGCCGTCGATGACGCGCAGGCCCAGGGAGATGGGCTTGCTGATGACCTTGCGGGTCATGGGATTGGGCGCTTCGGCCACCAGCGGATAGTGGGTGCGCGTCCTGATGGCCGGACCGCCGTCCATGGCCTGCCCCAGACCATCCACCACGCGGCCCAGCAGCTCATAGCCCACGGGGACGGAGAGTATCTCGCCCGTGGGGATGACTTCCGTGGCCGGGGAGATGCCCTGCATATTGCCCAGGGGCGACAGCAGGGCCACGTTCCTGACAAAGCCGACCACCTCGGCCTTGAGGCTCCAGTTTTCCCAGGGATTGCGCAGCAGGCAGAGTTCCCCCACCTTCACACCGGGAACCACGGCACGGATGATGGTGCCCACCACCTGCTCCACGCGTCCCCGCGTCTCCAGGGGATTGACGTCGCGGACGGCCTCTTCCAGCAGGTCGCCGATGTATTCGAAGGCCATCTACGACTCCCTGATCTTGCCCAGCAAGGCGTGCTCGATAGCCTTGAGCTGGGTCTCCAGGCTGGCGTCCACGACCCCCAGCTCGCATTCCAGGATGCAGTCCCCGGGCTTCATGCGGGGATCGGCCGTCACGTCCAGAAACGTGGCGCCGTTGGGAGCGGACGAGATCATGGCCGCCAGCGAGGTCCGCACCGCGTCCTTGTCGTCGGGAGAGACACGGATGAGCACACGCTGCTGGCTGCGCACGGCGTTCAGAGCATTGCGCACCACGCGCACCGTGCATTCCCGGTCGTCCAGCTCGCCGATGATCTTGCGTACGGCGGAGGTCACCACGCCCACGAGCTTGGCTTCCACGCCTTCGATGTATTCCACGGCCTGCATGGCCGTTTCCATCATCTTTTCGGCCTGCTCCATACGGCCTTCCATGAGGCCGTCCTCATAACCTGCCTGCCTGCGCTCCTCGTAGGCTTTTTCCGCCTCGGCAGCCATGGCGGCAGCCCGTTCCCGGGCAGCGGCCAGCACATCGTTGGCTTCCACAAGACGCGCATAATCGGCCGCGCGCAGCACCCGCACCCCAGGGGCGGGCATCACGGTATTGCCCGTCAGTCGAAACACGGCGCCCATGACGGAGCCACCTCCTTGAGCAGCAGTTTTTTCACCCCGCGCCACAGTTCGTGGCGTTCATCTTCCGTCAGGGACGGCAGCACGGCCGCCTCCGGCAGCGCGGGCAGACGATCGCAGACGCGCAGGGCCACGTCTTCCGGCCAAAGCCCGGCCACCAGACGCAGCGCCATATTGCCGTGCAAGGCACAGCGTTCCGCCAGGGGCAGATCCGTATCCCGCCACTGGAAGAAGCGCCGCACGCCCCCCAGCTGGTAGCGGCCCCGCTGCAGGGCGTACCGATACGTCTCCTCTCCCAGGGATTCCCGCAAGGGCAGAACCTCATCCCGCAGCAGCACCGTCGCGATGGCCGGAGCATGCAGGACAACGCCCGTCACCCGGCACAGTTCCAGCAGCGCCGGAACATCCAGAAGAGCCAGGCGGCGCGACTCCTCGGCGTAATCCCAAAAGGAGGCCTGCACGACAGGCCCGCTTTCAGCAGCGTCCGGCCCGTGCGTCAACGGGCGCTGCTGCAGCCAGGCCCAGAGGCTGTCCGCAGCTCCGCCCAGCTGTTCACGGCAGTCATCCGGCAGCCGCGGCCCGCCTTCCGGCAGATTGGCCTGCAGCAGGCGCTGCCACAAGGCCGGACGACGCGCGAGGACGTCTGCAAAAAACTGTTTGTGCATCAGGCCTCACCCTGCTTGCCGTTGTCATCCCCTTCCCCGGCCTCAAGGGCTTCACGGGCAGAGCGGCGACGGGCCAGCAGACGGCGACCATAGACCCAGCCGCCCACGCCCAGGGCCAGAAGCACGGCCGCCATGGCCAGCATCTGCAACAGCAGGGCGGGCGTATGGGCCCCCGGCGAGAGCAGCGGGGACGGGAGCTTCGTATCCGGTACCGTCACGCTTTCCCGCACCGGGACCAGCATCACGCTCACATTGTCGTATTTGAGCGAGGCCACGGCGCCCGCCACCAGTTCCCTGATCTCGGGCACAAGGTTGACTACGGGCGAATCCAGGGTATGGCGCAGGAAGACCGCCGCTGAGGGCGCAATGGTGATGTTGTTCACCTTGTCGTTGACGCCGAGCACCACGTGGACGCGGGCCGTCAGCACACCGTCGATGCGCGAGAGCGTGTCCGCCAGCTCCTGCGAAAGGGCGTAGGACATGCGGGCCTGGACCTCGGAGGTGGACGAGATCATGCCGTCACCGGCAAACACTTCCCCCAGGTTCTTGAAGGCTTCGCGCGGCAGGCTGTTCTCCTTGAGGACCTGCAGGGCGCGCACCAGCTGGTCGTCATCCACCAGCAGCGTATAGCCGTTTTTGCCTGCGGCCTGCTTTTCCGCCTCGATCCCCCGTCGCAGCAGGGTGGAAAGCATCTGGTTGGCCTGATCCTCGGACAGGCCGGAGTACATCTCCACCTTACAGCCGGAAAGGAGCAGAAGCAGGGAAAGCAGCAAAAAAAGCATGGGACGCAGCATGAAAAAACCTCTTAAGATACGGGTGCCTAACCGGACTGGCGCAGCAGGCCTTCCAGGCCTTGCGTCGTCTGCTGCGATGTCTGGACACCCACTTTGGCCTGTACGTTGAGCATGCCCACAAGCTGCTGCACATGCAGCAATTCCTGCGGGCTGATGGCCGCCCCCTGCGCGGAGACACGCTCCAGCAACTGGCCCAGCTCTTCCAGAACATCCTGGCGGGAGATCCCTTCGCTCTGGAAGACGGCCTGAGGCTCCGTCACCTCCTGCCCGGCGGGGACATCAGCGCCACCGGCTGCGGCGGGCTGCTCCACGGCAAGAGGATTCCCGCTCTGTTCCACAGCAAGAGAGCCTTCCGCCCCCGCTCCGTCAACTGGCGGGCACGGCATGGCTTCCGCCGGTCCCGGCAGGAGCGCCGCTGCCGACGATGCAGTGGGGCCGCCCTCACCGGCCGCAGCTGCGGGGCCTTCTGGCGGAGCCGTGGAGAGCGCTTCCTCGAAGGCCCGCACCAGCTCACGCGACGGCGCACCGGAAGGCCCCCCCCCGGAAGGCTCGCCCGCCCACTGGGAAAGCTTTTCCAAAGCTTCCAGCAGCTTGGTCGCCCCTTGTGCCGATGTGGGGATCATACGCCGTGCCTCCCGGTGGACAAAACGTCATGCCGCCGGTCAGGCGACTTCCATGACGGCCCGGGCCATATCGGCCGCAGCGCAATCCTGCGGAATGGCGGCAAAGGCCTGTTCCGCATCTCCTCTGCGCCCGGCCAGCAGACAGGCAAGGCCACGCATGGCAAGGGCGTCGGCATCAGCGGCATTATCCGCAAGGACCTGGTCCAGGATGGTGAGCGCGGTATCGAAATCGTCCACGACCACATGAGAAAATGCCAGCCCCACAAGGGCCGGCGCGAACCCCGGCCTGAGCGCCAGGACTGCCTGAAAAATGGTCCTTGCCTCCCCGACGAGCCCCTTTTGGCAGGCCAGATTGGCCAGATCCAGCAGGCGGGCCATCTGTTTTTCGGAAACCATATATCTCTCCCGTTTTAG
>NZ_JBNPNC010000073.1:0-8873 GCF_050314315.1 Desulfovibrio sp. SGI.102
CCCTCAAACTCCCCTCCCTTCCCCCAGCGCGTTTTGCTTAAAAAGCTGCCCAACAGGCAGGGAAGCTTATCTGCAAGGCAACAAAAGGCGCTGCCCGCATACGCGGACAGCGCCTTTCCTTATTCGTACGAATACCACCTGGTTCCTGCTCTGGCTCTGAAAGACTCTTTCCTCCATAGCCTTTTCTACCGCGCCTTCCACACAGTTTTGTGCCTTTTTACGAATATCCGTGTCGCCCTTTCCTGCCTTACAAGAAAGGGATCGCAATCCGGACCAGAAAGGCATTTGGTCGGCAACGGCCTTTTGTACTTTGAAAAATCTCTTCGGGAAGCTGCCACGGTATCAGCAACGGCCGCATTGCTGCTGTGCCAACCTAACAGGCCCAAGATCCCCCGGATAAAAAAGTTCGCAGCATCCAGAGCCATCACCATAAAAAATCCCCCTCCCCGCTGAAGCGCGCTGGGGAGGGGGTGGGGAATTTGAGGGGCGGGGGAACACCTCTCGCGCTGGCAGCGACCGGATGACGGCCCCTTGGGCCGTGCCCGTTGCGACGAAGGAAGCTACGGGCATCGACAGCGGAGATGCGGGGGTCCCCCGCCCCTCAGCAAAACAGCACGGCCATGCTGCTGTTACATATGCAGGGCGGCCTGACCGAGTTCCAAAGCCTTGAGGTTGGAGGCCTGCAGCTTGGCGGGCAGGTATTTTTCGATGGCGGCCTTGAGGGCGTCGATGCCGAAGGGCAGCAGGCCCGAGGCACAGACAGCGGCCAGCAGCACGGTATTGCCCGCCTGGGCGGCACCGGCCTGGATGCCCAGCTCGCGGCAGGCCAGGAAATGGCACTGGCTGGCTACGGCGCGGGACTTCTGCTCGATCTCTTCCATGGAAGGATATGCAGCCATGCCCAGCGACACGCTCAGGGGCGGCATGGGATCACGGCTGGAGAAGATGACACCGCCGGGGCGCAGGTACGGCAGACCGCGCAGGGTCTCCAGGGGCTCGAAGCCCAGCAGGATGTCGGCCTCGCCAAGATCCAGCTTGGGCGAACGCCAGCCGCCCAGCAGCAGCACGGATTCCACCACACCGCCGCGCTGGGCCATGCCGTGGACTTCGCCGGCCACCACTTCCTGCCCGGCATCCAGAGCGGTGCGGGCCAGCAGGGTGGTGGCGGTCAGGGTGCCCTGTCCGCCCACGCCGGTGAAGAAGATACGAAGACGCTTTTGTTTGTCGCTATGTTGCATAATACACCTCACCTAGGCGCGCTTTCTGGCCTTGAAGGCCTTGGGGGCCACCTGCAGACAGACCATGCAGCCGGTGCAGAGATTTTCATCCACAGCCACGTCCTCGCCATTGCGATAGAAAGCGGGGCAGGCCAGTTCTTCCAGACAGCGCTGGGCATCGGCGCCCTGCTCGGCCACATAGGCCACCTGGGCGGCGGCCTTCTTGAGACGGCGGCGGGCATAGAGCACGCAGGGTTCTTCCGCGATGATGACGCGCACGCCCTTCTTGTCGCGCATGTCTTCCAGGGCCGAATGCAGGGCCTTGAGGTTGTAGGAACGGACCTTCACACACTCGGTGACGCCCAGGCCGCGCACCACGGATTCGATATCCAGATGCATGGCCTCTTCACCGAGGATGTCCTGCAGCATGCCGGGATTGGGCTGGTGACCGGTCATGGCGGTGGTGCCGTTGTCGAGGATGACCACCAGGATGTCGTGCTTGTTGAACACGGCGTTGGCCAGGCCGGTCATGCCGGAATGGAAGAAGGTGGAGTCACCGATGAAGGCCACCACCGGCTTGCCGGAAGCCCGGGCAAAACCGCTGCCGGCGGACACGGAGGAGCCCATGCAGACCAGGAAGTCGGCCATGCGCAGGGGCGGCAGCATGCCCAGGGTGTAGCAGCCGATGTCGCTGGAATAGTAGGCGTCGTCGCCAAAGGTGTGGCGGACGGCGTAGTAGACGGCGCGGTGGGAGCAGCCGGCGCAAAGGTTCGGCGGACGCACGGGCAGCTCGCGGACCACGGGCGAAGAGGCCTTGACCGGGCAGGGGCAGTCCAGATAATCGGCCACGCGGCGCAGGACCAGGGTGGTGGAGTATTCGCCCAGCACGGTGAGGGTCTCGTCCTTGCCGTCGATGCGGGCCTTGCAGCCGCACTTCTGGGCCAGGGCGCGCACGCTGCCTTCCAGCAGGGGCTCGCCTTCTTCCAGCACCAGCACGCGGTCGCAGGACTGCAGGAAGGCTTCGATACGGCTTTCGGGCAGGGGCCAGGTCATGCCCAGCTCGAGCACGCGCACGCGCTCTTCCCAGCCGCCGGAGGCTAGGGCGTCGGCCAGATAGTTGCGGGCCACACCGCTGGCGATGATGCCCAGACGGCAGCCTTCGGGGCCGTATTCACGGCTGAAGCGGCTGGACTCGGCAAAGGCGCGGGCCTTTTCCATGATCTCCAGCAGGGAGCGGTGACGGCCACGGGCCACGGCGGGCACGGGCACGAAGCGGCCGGGATTGCGCTGGAAGTCCACGATGGGCGCGGGGCCCGCCGGCAGATCGTCGAATTCCACATTGCCGCGCATATGGCTGACGCGGGTGGTGGTACGCAGCAGCACGGGCTGCTGGAGCTCGCGGGCCAGGCGGAAGGCCTCGCGGGTCATGTCCTTGGCTTCCTGGGCGGACACAGGCTCGAAACAGGGCAGGGAGGCAAAGCGCGCATAGTAGCGGTTGTCCTGCTCGTTTTGGCTGGAGTGGCAGCCGGGGTCATCGGCGGAGAGCACCACCAGACCGCCGGGCAGACCGGTGTAGACCGAGGTGAACAGCGGGTCGGCCGCCACGTTGAGGCCCACGTGCTTCATGGTCACCAGGGCCTGGGCACCGCCCAGGGCCGCACCGGCGGCCACTTCGAAGGCGACCTTTTCGTTGACCGCGTACTCGATCTTGTAGCGGCCCTCGCCCCCCAGTTTGTAAAAGGTATCCGGCACTTCGGAAGAAGGCGTGCCAGGATAGCAGGTGACCATGTTCACGCCGGCTTCAAGCGCGCCGCGTACGATGGCTTCATTGCCCAGCAAAACGTGGCGCTCGCCACGCGCCCCGTGCAGCAGAGGATGTTTGCTCATGTGTCCTCCCGGCCCGTGCGCGTCGGCAGAGGGGCCGCCAACGTTCTTACTACTTGTTCTCCGCGCCGTCCTTCACGGGCGCGGTCTTGCCACCGCCCAGCGCTTCCGCGCGCGAGCGGTAAAACTCACCGTCCAGACCAGGCTGCGAGGCGGCCAGGGCTTCATAGGCGGCAACGGCCACATCGGTCTTGCCCGCCGCTTCGGCGGCTTCGCCCAGCAGCATGCGCAGGGTGGCACGGCCGTCCTCGGTGGCGCGGCTCTCCAGGCCCTGCAGCAGGGTCACGGCATCAGCGGGACGATCCAGCTTGATCAGCGCGCCGGCCTGGCCCAGAGCGGCCATCAGGCCCATGGCACCGTCGGCGTCCAGCTTGGCCGCCGTGGCATAGGCCTGTTCGGCACGGCTGTAATCCTGATCCTGCATGGCGAACTCGGCCTGCATCAGATAGATGCTGTAACGCATGTTCTCGGGAGCTTTGGCTGCCAGGTCGTCCAGCGCCTTGAGGCGATCCCCGCCCTTCATGGTGATGCCGATACGCGCCAGTTCGGTCTGGGCCTCGGCCTGCAGGCCGCCCTGATGCCAGCGCCACACGGCGGTGCCTACCAGGGCCACCAGAAGGACGACCACCACGCCCACGATCAGCCCGCTGTTGCGCACGATGAACTGCAGCAGCGGTGCGCTTTCCGCGCTCACCTCAGCCTTGAGGTCATTGAGCAGGGTAGGAGATTCAGGGGTATTCTGAGGTCTGACAGGATTCATTTCTTTCAGTGCTCCTTGCAAAAGCTTCGCCCGCGGTCGCCGGAACTGTCACGGTGCGGTCTATTTATGTAGGATAGGGAGCGGCCTTCTGTCAAAGAAAAACCCCTGCCGGCAGTAGGGAATCCCAAAGCCGGACGCTCCTCTTCCCGGGAGGGCGTTGGCCGGAAACCGGAGGCATATCCGCCTTCCGCACCGGCGCCTTTCCCCCCAAAAAAAGAAGGATATCCGGGCGTACAGCGACATCCCGTACAGGGGGCCGTCCCCTTGCCCTCGTTCCTGCGGCAGCGTATAGAGAGACGAGCCAACCCAAGGAGCCCGTATGACTTTGGCACAAGAAATGACCCTGCTCGGCCAAAAGGCCAAGGAAGCCGCCCGCCTGCTGGCCAAGGCCAGCCCCGCGGCCAAGAACGCCGCCCTCACCCGTCTGGCCGCCCTGCTCGAAGAGCGGGAAGCCGAGCTGCGCACCGCCAACGCGCAGGATCTGGACGCGGCCCGCGCCCGGGGCCTGGACGCCCCCCGCATGGACCGCCTGACCCTGCATCCCGCCGTACTGGCCGACATGCGCGCCGCCTGCCTGCATGTGGCCGGTCTGCCCGACCCCGTAGGCGCCATGGACAGCCAGTGGCAGCGCCCCAACGGCCTGCTGGTGGGCCGCATGCGCGTGCCGCTGGGCGTCATCGCCATGATCTACGAGGCCCGCCCCAACGTGACCATCGACGCGGCCATCCTCTGCCTGAAGGCGGGCAATGCCGTGATCCTGCGCGGCGGCAGCGAGGCCCTGCACTCCAACACCGCTCTGGCAGCCCTGCTGCGCCAGGCCCTGGAAGAAGCCGGTCTGCCCGCCGATGCGGCCCAGCTGGTGACGACCACGGATCACGCCGCGGTCACCGAGCTGTGCAAACTCGACCAGTATATCGACGTCATGATCCCGCGCGGTGGCGAAGGTCTGGTGCGTGCCGTGACCGAAGCCGCCACCATGCCGGTGCTCAAGCATTACAAGGGCGTCTGCCATGCCTTCGTGGACGCGGATGCGGACCTGGACAAGGCCCTGGACATCGTTTTCAACGGCAAGGTGCAGCGTCCCGGCGTCTGCAACGCCCTGGAGTGCCTGCTGGTGCACAAGGACTGCGCCGCGGCCTTCCTGCCCCGAGTGGGCCGGCGTCTGGGCGAGGCCGGTGTGGAGTTCCGCGCCTGCCCCGCTTCCCTGCCGCTGCTGGGCCCCACGGCCAAGGCCCAGAGCCCCGACGACCTGGGACAGGAATTCCACGCCCTGATCCTGGCCGTCCGCGTGGTGGACGACATGGATGCGGCCCTGGCCCACATCGCCCGCTACGGTTCCAATCACACGGAGATCATCTGCACCAACGATCACGAGCACGCCATGCGCTTTTTGCGTGAGGCCGATGCCTCCATGGTGGCGGTCAATGCCTCCACCCGCTTCAACGATGGCGGCCAGCTGGGCCTTGGCGCGGAGATCGGCATCTCCACCTCCAAGCTCCATGCCTATGGTCCCATGGGCGTACAGGAACTGACCACCACCAAGTTCGTGGTCTTCGGTCAGGGGCAGGTGCGGCAATAGACATGGACGGGAAGCGCGCAGCGGGCCGGGCCCTGTTCGGCGGCAGTTTCAACCCGCCGCATGTGGGGCATCTGCGTCTGGCCATCGAAATGGCGGAGACCTTGCGCCCCCTGGCCGACAGCGTGGAGCTGATACCCTGCGCCGCACCGCCGCACAAGATGGTGAGCGGCCTGCTGCCCTTCGACCTGCGCGCCGCCATGGTGGAAGCCTGTCTGGACGGCCTGCCCGGCCTTTCGTGCAATCGCATGGAAGCCGGACGTCCCGGTCTTTCCTATACCTGGGATACGTTGCAGGCCTGTCGTGAAGAAACACCGGAACGGCCCCTGTTCTTCATCCTCGGCAACCCGGACTATGCCCTGCTGCCCCACTGGCACCTGGGGCTGGAACTGCCCGAACTCTGCCAGCTGGTGGTGGTGCCGCGCGGTGAGGGCTCGGAAAAGAACTTTCTTGCCGCTACGGAAAGCATGTGGCCCGGTGCCCGGGCGTGCGAGCCTGTCCTGCCCGGGAGCCGCCGCATGCGCCTGCCCGGCGGCGGGCAGGTCCACTTCGTGCCCCTGCCGTGGATCTCGGTCAGTGCCTCGCGCATCCGCCACCGCTGGCTGCACGGCCTGAACGTGGATTTTCTGGTGCCCAAGCCCGTACTGGAGCTGCTGGGCGCCCACCGGGAGACCGTGCTGGCGCACTGGCTGCCCGAGGCCAAAACGGACGATGCCTGATGCCGTCCGGGGCTGCAAGAAAACTTATTGCTTTTTTCACCGAAACAGACTAAATAATGCCTTCGGCCTTGCTGTGCATGCACAGCTCCAAAGAGCGGAGAGGTAGCGAAGTTGGCCGTAACGCGCTCGACTCGAAATCGAGTTATCGGTTAATAGCCGGTACGTGGGTTCGAATCCCACCCTCTCCGCCATTTTATTATAACGCCTTGTAATAATAGAATATACAAGAAAAATAAGCGCTTATACTTTCGGTTGCTACACAAACATGCTACACACCGGAGGTATGAGCGCTTTGTCATTCAAGACACCCACTCCTTTCCTGCGGGGACGCACCTACTACTTCCGGCTGCGTGTCCCGCAAGACCTCCTGCCTGTCTACTACCCCAAGAAAGAGCTGACCTTCTCCCTCAAGACACGGGACTTCCATCAGGCGCTGGAGAACGCCAGCCTGCGTGCCATCCAGCTAGACCAAGAGTTCCGCGAGCATCGCCGCCGCCTTGCCGAGCAGCAGGAGCAGGCCCTTGCCCCGGCTGCGGCCATCGCCGCCCTTGCCGCGCCTTCTCCCGCCACCGCGCCGCTGCGTCCTTTTGCCGAGATGGACGAACAGGAGCAGGAACGCCTGCTGGCCCTCTATCCTGACGAATCCCTCAAGGCCGCTCTGGAGGCCCTGAACACGCCTCCCGCCGAGGATGAAGCACAGGCCCGCAAGGAATGGCAGGAGCAGCAGGAACTCATGCAAGAGCTGGAAGGCCCGTCCTGCACGCCCAAAGAGCCGCCCCTGTTCTTCCCTCCCAGCGCCCGCTACAAGGAGCGGCTCCGCAGGGATGCGTCCCTTTTCATCGAGGCCGCGCCCCTCTGCCTCCGGGACGGGGATGTCTCCCCCATGCTGGGCATGGCGGAGGCCTTCCTTGCCCGCCACGGCTACGCCATGCCGCCCGCCAGCGGGGAAGACGACAGCCCGCAGGCCGCCGCTGTGCGCTCCAGATTCAGGAAGATATGCCATCAGTTGCTGGCCGAGGAATGGCAGGTGAAGAAGCTCTTTCTGGCCCATCTGGACGGGGAAGCGTGGGCCTCCATGCGGCAGCCCGCCCTCGTCACGGCCCCGCTGCCTCCGCACGGCACAGGGCAGTCCCCGGCACAGGCCGGAGCCGTCCCCGGCGGCGATGCCAGCACACAGGAAGGCCCGGACAATCCCCGTTTCAGCAAAGTCTGTGAAGCCTACATCCGGGAGAAGGGAGCAGGTCTTGCCCCCTCCAGCCTCCTGTCTGTCCAACTGGCCGTGCGCCGCTTCATGGAGCAGGCAGGCGACCTTCCCATCAAAGCCTACAGGAAGCGGGAACACATCATCCGCTACAAGGACGCCCTGCTGGCCCTGCCCAAGAACCTGCCCGCGCCCCTCGCCAAGCTGCCCATGCCGACCGTACTGGAGCGCATCCGCAAGGAGGCCTTCCCCCATCTCCAGCAGGCCCCGAAGCTGTCGGCCCGCACCATCAACGAGAAATATCTTGCCTTCGTGCAGGTGGTCTTCTCCTATGCCGTGAACAACGGGCTTGTGGAGGTCAATCCCTGCACCGGGGTACGGGCCGCCAGCAATACGACGGAACTGGAAGACGTGTCCGTCCTGCCCTTCTCCAAGGAGGACTTGTCCGTCATCTTCCAGCGCTCCGGCCTGTACCATCCGCACGGCTGCGGCGCTGTGGGGCGGCTCTATGCCAGCAAGACCAAGCTCCTTGACTACAGGTGGCTCGTCCTGCTGGCCCTGTACACGGGTGCCCGCATAGAAGAACTGGCCCAGCTCGACCGGCAGGACGTGCGGCAGGAGGCCGGTGTCTGGTTCATCCATATCCGCGCCGAGATGGCCACAGGCCGCCGGGTGAAGAACAGGGCCTCCATCCGCAAGGTCCCGCTGCATTCCCGCCTGCTGGAGCTGGGCTTCCTCGACTTCGCCCGGCAGGGGGAAGGGACGGGCAAGCTGTTCTCCCTCCTTTCGGACAAGCAGGACGGCGGCAAGCGCAGCAACGCCTTTTCGCAGTGGTGGCGGCGCTTTCTTGCCAGTCTGGACTTGGAGAACGGGGACAGGAAACACTTCCATTCCTTCCGGCATACCTTCAAGCGCGAAGGACGCAACAGCGGCCAGATTGCCCCGGAACTCCTTGATGCGCTACAGGGACATGCACAGCAAGGTGTCTCCGCGAACTACGGACGTGATGAAGAAGGAAAGCAGTACGCCTTGCCTGTATTGCAGGAGGCACTGGAGAAGATTGATTTTAGCGATGTGACACAAGGACTTGAATCATCCATGATGCTGTAAGGACTTGATATCACATCCGGAAAAATCTTTTACGAGCCCCATATTTCAATTTTGAGGCCTCGAAAAATTTTTTCCAGATGACGAATCACGTTTTTGGCAAAAACACGAGAAACGGGAAATCTGGGCCAAAATGAGACATATCAAGATTTCCCCAAAGAACAACAAGCTGTCTGAAAGATATTCAGGCAGCTTTTTTCTTTTTCCATGCAAGGGACGCAGATTTCCCATCTTACCCTATTTTTATTTTCAGAAACTCTATGTAACTATTGATTATATACAGTATTTTTTCACTTGATGTTTTCCACAAAACATAGATTTATCAATGTCTAAAATCATCTTGTATGTGATTTTACTCCATGATGTAAGTCATATTTCCATCCATATAGAGCTCACATGATTATGGTGC
>NZ_JBNPNC010000074.1:0-8940 GCF_050314315.1 Desulfovibrio sp. SGI.102
CTCCCAAACTCCCCGATCTCGCCATCGGCAGAAGCGGCGATGTGTATTTTTCCAGTCGCCAAAATCGGGGGGTAAATCCCGCCACGGAGCCCCGGTTCTCAGTATCCAGAAGACGGCGTTGATAAACAATCGGTTATCGGCGGAAGGACGACCGACAGAGCCTTTGGAACCGGGAAGAAGTTTTTCAATATTTGCCCATACCTTGTCGGAAATATCATGCCTCCGATGTCCACCATATGGTCTCTCCTCATTGTAAGTGAAGAGATTATAACATACTTTTGAATTTGACGACACTATCTAGGGGATCAGGCGTCCTGGGGCTGACGGGCCTGCATGCGGCAGGCCGTGAGCACGCCCTGGCCGTCCGGGGTGACGGTGTAGGTGAAGTCCGCATCCAGCGGCGACTGGGGCGGCGTGTGGTAACGCATGGTCACATCGCCGTTGGCTTCGCGGCGGATGTCGATGTCCAGGGGCGAGTGCTCGTCCTGCAGCACGCCGGTCCGGTCGCTGAGGGTGCGTACCAGGAAGGCGCCGGACTGGCCCATGCTGAGGAGGACCTGCCGTGCCTGCGCGTCATTGTTGCCGCAGAGCAGCTGGGCCCGGATGGCCAGATTGTGCGATATGGTGGACGGCCGGCCATGCTCGAAATCGTTCTTGTCCTCGTCGGTCATGTAGGCGATGTCCTGGATATGGACGGTGGCCTCTGCCTCCGCCGGGATGCCCACACCGCCGAAGCTGATGGTGGGCCGGTAACCGGGAAGGGCATTATGCGTGCCGCGCCGGTTCAGGTCCATGGCCATCCCCTCTTCCACCTTGGCCATGTCGCCCAGGCGCGCCAGCGGTGTCAGGCTGGGCGGGAAGGCGAAGTCCTTGAGGTCGAAGCCGGCGGCATCGCTGACGGCTTCCAGGGCCTTTTCCAGGCGTACACCGGCACCGAGCAGGAGCATGCCGGTGAAGGGGACCGCGGGATCTTCCGTGCGGGCCCGGAACATGCCTAGGAGCTTTTCATACATGGCGCTGTTGAAATCACGCTGGCTCTTGGCGGCCAGATCCTGCGGCATAGGCTCCTGGAAGCAGCCCTGCCACAGGGTCTCGCGGCTGAGGGGGCCTTGGGGCTGCCGGGTGCGTATCTCGGGCAGGCGCTGCATGGCCACCATGATGAGGGCGATACCGCCGCCCAGGTTCAGCTGGGGAGCCAGAGAGGACATCTCGCCCACAGACTGACGGGGGGTCAGACACATGGCATCACGGAGCGTGGCATCGCCCAGGCCCGGCTTGCCGCAGGCAAAGGCAAAGCATTGCAGGGAGGTCTGGTTGGCCGTGGAAAGATCGCGGAAGAAGTCCGCGGGCGTGCCCTGACGCCCCGCCGCGCTTTCTTCCACCAGCACGCGGTCCATGAGCTGCCCCAGCTGGGCCTTGAGTTCGCCGTCCACACCAAGATGGGTGGCGCAGGCATCCAGGGCGGCGTCGCGGGTCAGCTGCGGATCGATGCCGCAGAGCATGTAGTCCGCGGGCCGGGACTGGAGGGTCTGCATGGTCACGGCGTCGGCCATGTCCTGATAGGAAAGCAGCTTCTGGCTGTTGGCCGCCATATCGTTGATGATCCGCTCAAAGGCCTGGCGCAGGGCCGGGGAGGGCTGGAGGTTGTTCTTCGCGTAGAAGTCCTGCAGCGCATGGTCCAGATTGCGGGTATCGCCCGCGCCGTTGTTGCCCAGCAGGAAGCGGCGGGCCATCTCGGTGTTGGCCGGGCCCAGGGCCTGCGACATGTTCGATGCCTGGGCCAGGATGTCGCGGGCAACGCGGGCCTTGAGCGGCTTGCCCTGCTGGCGCATGGCGCTGAGCTGCGGGGCCAGGGCATCGGCGATGCCGTCACCGTACTTGTTGCGGATGGCGCCGAGGAAAGCTTCGGCAGTGGCGCGGTGGGTGGCCTTGGCGGTGAAGAAGGCGCTGACCCTGCCGGAAGTCTGGATGCCGCCTTCCGCGGTGGCGACAAGACGGTCATGGGTGCCGGCTATGTCGGCCAGTCGGGTCAGAGTGGCAACGTTGACGCGATCGATCTGGGGCATGGGATCCCTCCCGGGAAATGGTCGATAGGTGCGGTACGGGATGTACGGGCAAATGCTGTCCTGCATGAAGCAAGCTTCATGCCAGTTCCTTCCAGCCTACAGGGGAAAGCCGGAAGTGTCCATTTTTCTTCGTCCAAAGGCGATCGGGCCCGGCAGGAGCAGGCGACGACACCCCCGGACTGGCAACGATGTTGCCAGCATGGAGAACAGGACGCGCCGCCATGGGACAAAAAGTGTCACGGCAGCCCCGAAGGACTGCCGCGGCAGGTGCGGGAAGATCCCCTGTCGAGACTTTTTGGATGTTCCGGGAAAGAGCGCGGCGATCAGCCTTCGTAGACCTTGTGGCTGTCCAGCCACAGCCAGCCCAGCAGGCAGGCCAGACCCACCAGAATGGCCATGAGGGCCTGGGCCGCCACGGGGCCGGGCCAGACGGGCAGGGCGCAGAGCAGCATGGACAGGCTGCCGAACAGCAGGCCGCCGCTGTTGATGAGGGCCGTCAGGCTGCCGGTATCGTTGCGCATCTGGTTGAGCATGAGCACCGTGGCCGGGGGGCGCAGGGCGCTGCCGCAAAAACTGATGGGCGCGCAGAGCAGGGCGAAGATGAAGGGCCCCCGATCCCCCACCAGCAGCAGGCCCAGCCCGGCCACCACGACGATGCCCAGATAGGCCGAGAAGAAGAGGCGCCGGGGCGCGGTGCGGAAAAAGCGCTCATGCGCCAGCGGGCCCAGCATGCTCATGCCCGCATTGAAGGCGAAGAACAGGCTGTAGGCCTGGGGCGAGAGCCCGAACAGGCCCTGGAAGATATAGGAGGAAAGGGCCAGATAGGCCATGAAGGGCATGCTGGTGGCGGAAAAAAGCAGCAGCAGGCAGCGGAATCCCCGGTGGCGCAGCACCACCAGCAGACGGCCCAGCGTGCGGAAGGCATTGCCCTGTACCGGATGGTGCATGGTCTCGCGCAGCAGCAGTGTCCCGGCACCGGCCAGCAGGCCGCAGAGCAGCAGGCAGGCGAAGATGCCGCGCCAGTCGGTGACGGCCAGCAGGGCCCCGCCGATGACCGGGGCCAGCATGGGCGCCAGGATGGTGATGGTCTGGATCCAGGTGATGACTTTTTCCATGGCCCGGCCGCGCAGCATGTCCTTGACGATGGCCAGGGCCATGGCGCTGATGCCGCCGCTGCCGATGGCCTGCACGGCGCGCCAGAACAGCAGGGGCCAGATGGACTGGGCCAGGGCCAGGAACAGGCTGGAGACCACATAGAGCAGGGCGCCCGTGTAAAGCACGGGCTTGCGGCCGTATTTGTCGCTGAGCGGGCCCCAGAAGAGCATGGAGGCCCCGAAGAGCAGCAAAAAGCAGGAGATGCTCAGGCTGGAGAGGGCGTCCGTGGTCTGCAGGGCCTGCGTCATGTGCGGCAGGGCCGGCAGGTACATGTCGGTGGAAAGGGGCGCGAAGGCGCTCAGGAAGGCGAGGTAGGCAACCAGCCTGCGGTTGCCGGGAGCAAAAACTTTTTTGGGCATACGGGAACTCCATGCCCTCGTATGAACGAAGGCGTGGTTCCGTGCTAACCAAGTTCCGCCCGATGTGCAATGAAATCCGTTTTCGTCCACCGGCGGGGCGCGGGCTTTTTTCGCACAGGGCCGGCAGACAGCTCCGGGAGGGCCTGCCGTCTGCCCACGTCACGGAGGCGGCGGGCGCGCTGCGGCTCAACCGTATACGCGGCACAGCCCGCACCGCGGCATCGCGCGGGGCCGTGCGGTGGCAGGGCCCGCTTTTCGTCCGGCAACGGGCAACAAAAAAGGACGGGCCCGTGCGGACCCGTCCTTGCAAAATGCGGGGAGAGCGTGCCTAGCGCAGGGCGGACACGATGTCCGAGGCTGAAGGCGAGGCCAGCACCTTGCCGTCGGCGATGACGGCCGGGATGCGCTTCACGCCGTAATAGCGGGAGATTTGCACGGCCTGGTACATGTTCACGTTGCCGGCATTGTAGCAGTAGCGGGCCACGTCCAGTTCCTGGCTGGAAGGCACGGCCGGACGCAGCTTGCCCATATAGGCGTAGTGGATGGGCAGGTCGCTGGGCTTGACGGTGGCATCGTACTCGTTGGTGAAGGGCACGCTGCGCCCCTGCTTCTTCTGGGCGGCCTTGATGCGGTTCCATTCGCTGAGGGCGTGGCTCATGTAGTCCATGGCCTGGCCCTTGCGCTCATAGCTGATCCAGATGCCCATGCCCATGAGGTCGGTACCGTAGTTTTCCGAATTTTTGGCAAAAACGGCGATCTTGGCGTCAGCGGGAGAAAGCTTGGCCGAGGCATCGCGCACGGCCTGCCAGACGCGGGCGCTGTCGGGCGAGGCAAAGTCCAGCAGCACGATGATCTCGTGCGGGGCCGTCTTGTTGCCGAAGAACACGGGGTAGATCTCTTCGCGCCAGTGGGGGCGGTAGGCGGCCTCGTCCTCGATGCTCTGGCGGTCGGCGCCCATGGCCTGCACCATGGCCATGCCTTCAGCGGAAAGGGTACGGGTGTTGGGCAGGCTCTTGTTCATCCAGGGGTTGAAGGCATTGGCTTTGGCAGCGGGGGCTGCCTGTGCCACAGGCGTCAGGTCGGCGCTGCCGTTGCCCCCCATCAGACCACAGGCAGAGATCAGGCCGCAGACCAGCAGGGCCAGCGGCAGGCGCAGGACATTCTTCACTTTTCCTCATCCTTTTTGACAGTTGGCAAGGCAGCCACGGCATCTTCCAGATGCCGCAGCCAGATATCGGCAAAAGCGCGGTATTCGGCCGTGCCCCGCACCACGGGCGCGCAGGTGTGGCCGGCGGCCTCGATGCGGGAACGCCAGGAATCCGGCGCGTCCCCGGCCATGTCTTCCAGAGTATGGCGCCCCACCACGGAGAGCAGGGGCATGAGCCAGACACGGCGGGACGTGAGGCGCGGCAGCAGGGCCTCCAGCTCCAGGGCACCGCTCATGGTGCCCACATGCACGCGGGCGTCCAGGGCCTGCACGGCCCCGGCAAGGGCCGCATACGCGGTCACGGCCTGCTTGCGGCTGCCGTGGCCCATGAGCACCACGTCCTCGTCGGCCCGGCGTTCTTCGGGCAGGTGGGCCAGCACGGCCTGCGCGGCGGCCCGGATGTCCTCGTCACAGGCCAGCAGGGGCGTCCCTATGCTCACATGCAGGCCGTCCAGACGTCCGGCCTCGTCCGCATCGGCGCGCACGTCGGTATGTTCGCTGCCGGGGATGATCTGCAGGGGCTGCACGGCCACATGAGTGAAATTTTCCAGGCACAGGCGGCGCAGGGCCTTGAGCACGGAATCGTTTTTTTGCCGGGCACGCGTCAGACGGGTGCGCAGCAGCTCCGAAGAAAGGGCCCAGCGCACGCAAATGCCGGGAAAACGTTCGCGCACCCAGGCGTCGAACTGGCGCAGCGAGCCACGCCCCTGGGGGCTGCTCGTACCGTAGGCGACCAACAGGATAGCGGTTTTCATCTCTGCTGGTGTACGACACTTGACGCACGCTGGCAAGACGGCGGGCCTCACGGTTGACCGTGGGCAGAGGGGAGGCTACAGTGCGCTATACTTTGGAGGATTGTTCGTGAAAGCATTGGTTCTGGAGGGCTGCACCGGACTGCTGGGGCAGGCCCTGCGCCATGTCCTGCTGGGGCGCGGCTGGTCGGTGGAATCGCTGGAACGCTCGGACGGTGACATCCTGGATGCGGACTTCCTGCAGGCCCGTCTGGACAGTTGCGCGCCGGACGTGGTGTTCAGCTCCCTTGGCTGGAACACGGTGGACGATGCCGAGGACCATCCCGACGAAGTCCTGCTCTACAACCGCACCCTGCCGCATACTCTGGCCTGCCTGCTCAAGACCCGCGGGGAAGGCCATCTGGTACACTTCAGTTCCGGGCTGGTCTTTTCGGGCCAGCACGGCAGCCCCTGGCGGGAAGAAGACGCCACGGCGCCCCTCAATGTCTACGGCAAGACCCGTCTGGCCGGGGAGCAGGCCGTCTTGCAGACCCTGCCCGAGCGGGCCTGCGTGGTGCGCACGGGCTGGCTGTTCGGCCCCGGCAAGCGCAATTTCGTGGACGACATCCTCAATGCCTGCCACCGGCGCGACAGCATCACCATCGTGGACGACCGCACGGGCTCGCCCACCTATTCGCTGGATCTGGCCCTGTGGAGCATCATGCTGGCCGAACGTCAGGCCACCGGCCTGTGGCATGCCGTCAATAGCGGTCAGGCCACGTGGTGCGAGCTGGCCTGCGAAGCCGTGGGCCTGGCCGGCAACGAATGCCGCGTGGAGCCCATCCCCTCGTCGCAATGGCCACAAAAAGCGCCGCGTCCGCCCTATACGGTACTGGACTGCGGCAAGCTTTCCGAGTATCTGGGGATGCATCCGCGCCCCTGGACGCAGGCCCTGCGGGAGCATTTTTTCTGCGACCCGTTCGATGCCTAAGGGTACCCGGCACGGGGACCGGTCGTTCACCGGCACGTTCCCGGGTACGGAGACGCGGAGAAGAGCTCCGGGCGAGAGACGCTCCTGCGGGCCGTCGATGGCAGTGGGGCATAGATCTTGAGAGGCTCACGGCATGCGGGAGCACGACCTTCCTGTGCCGGATCAGGGACGCAAAGCCCTCCATAGTGCAGAGGGATGACATATTTCCGGACTTGCATGGTTTGGACCTGAAAGGCCGCCTTCGGGCGGCCTTTCTCACAGACAGGGGGCTGCGGCTCCCTGTTTTTTTGTTGATGGGCCAAGAGAGGCGTGCATCGAGACCGCCAGCCGGAGATGGCCGGGCGATGAGCCTGCATGGCAGGGCAGGAGGAGCGACAGAGCTGTTCCGGCAGATGGAGGCGCGGAGATCGTGTCCGGCTTCCTTCACCGCAGGTATCGGCGGTGACGCCCGGCTTTCCGCCAAGGAGGAGAGGAACGCCGGTCTTTCGGTGGGGGGACTTGCTCCATCCAAAAAGTATCAGGGGCGCGCCGGACGTGGCGTCGTCTGCAGCCGGACGGGCGCCACCCGTATCAGAGCGGCGGCTCCGGCCAGCAGGGTGCGGCGCTGTGCCGCGGCCAGCCCGGCATCACGCAGGCACCCTTCCAGCCCGCCACGCCGCAGCCAGATACGGGCGGGCGTCGCGGGCCCCCAGGGCAGGAAACCGGGCAGGAGGCGTCGCAGCAGGGCCGCAGGCAGGCCCAGGTTGCGTTCGGCCAGGATGAAGTCCGCCAGCCAGAGCTGCCGTGCCGCCAGGGCACAGGCCCGCAGCAGGCTCACGGCATCGGGCCAGGGCAGGGAGAACAGCACATAGCCCAGGCGCAGCCCTTCCAGCGAGCCCGCAGGCAGATCTGGCAGGGACACAAAGGGCGCCTGCGCCGTCGTTCCGGGGAGGGCGGGCAGGGCATTGCAGGGCAGGGCATGGCTCACGTCCGGCCAGGGCACCCGGCGGCACAGGGCGGCGTACAAGCCGGGAACCGGCGGGGCCGGGCGCAAGGTGTGCAGGCGGGTCACGTCGGCATCGGACAGAAGGTCACGCAGCAGGGGGACGCTGCCGGTCGCCTTCGGGGAGAAGCAGGGAGCGCTAGGACAGGCAGGCATCAGAGGCCTCCGTGGTCGGGACGGCATCCAGACAGCGCAGCAGGTGGTCACGGGCCGCGGCATAGGCCGGTGTGGCGGGCAGATCCGTCAGCAGACGGCGCGCGTGGCCCTCAGCCACGAAGCGGGCCCGGCTGGCCGGGAAGTGCATGTCGTAGAACCATGTCCCCAGCAGCACCCGGAAATCGTTGACGCTCTTCAGGTCGGCATAGGCCGCCACCCGCCCGGCCAGGGCATCGTCCAGCACTTTGTCGCTGTGGAGGGCCGGATCATCGGGCAGGCTCAGGACAACGGTGGGGCAGTAGGGCCGCGGGCCGGAAAGATGCTCGTCCATGACACGCAGGATGTCCAGCTTGTCGGCATCACGCACGGCATGGCAGATGCGGGCCATCCCTTCCGGCAGGCCCGCGGGCAGGGCAAAGCGGTTGTGCAGGCCCACGGCGGCGAGCACCAGCTTGCGGACGGCGGGCATTTCGTCCTTCAGGCACTGTTCGCGTTTGAGGATGCGCACGCCCCACTGGCCGTGGTTGCAGGACTCCCGGTCGCGGAAGGTATGCCAGCGCAGGTACTGCTCGAAGCGGGCGACGTCATGGTACAGGGCCGCCAGCAGACAGGCGCGGTCCAGCGGCGGTGCGAAGCGGCCGCCCGCGACGATGGCACGGGCATGGGCCAGCACCTGCATGGTGTGGTGCAGTTTGAGATCCATGGGCGAAGGATCGCCGCCGTCGCGACGACATTCCTTTTCGCGCTCACGGGCCGCGTAGGCGGCGAACCAGGCTTCATGACAGCTGATGTCCGGCAGGACGGGGGATGCGGTGTTCATGTCTGTGGGTGTACGCCCCGGCCGGGAGGGAGGCAAGGGGCGTCGGTGCGTGAAGTCATTTTGCTCGATAAGTACTATAGATTGCCATAAATCTTAATTTATCGTAAATATTGGAATAATATTGGGGTTGATAATAATGTTTTATTGTATTCTTATAACAAATATAATCATTGTGAATTGATAATTGTTTTATACTGGGGGATATATGGAAAAGGATATCAAAGAAATGGAACATCATGAGCCTGGCTGGCATGAAGCATTATGGTTCCCTTCCAGCAGGCAGGTAACGTTTAGCCTTATTGGCTTTATCTTGCTAGTATATATTGCAAAATCCTGTTTGAGGGACCTTCCATTGGGGGGGATCTTACTCACTATGGTATTGTTTGCAATTCCAGCAAGTATTAGCTGTGCATACCATATAACGATACAAAAAACGATACGATCTTTGACGTTTACATCGAATGGAGTTAGAG
>NZ_JBNPNC010000075.1:0-8940 GCF_050314315.1 Desulfovibrio sp. SGI.102
CTCTTATCAGCAAGTGTTGTAAAACGGCGTAATGTGCTATCTCCTGGCAGCCATGCTTCTGGGATAAATACCTGCTTTATTACAGACTTATAGATAGCAATAGCATATTTTAATCTTTTTTTGCGAGGGTCTGCAATTCTCCAGCATGCTCGCGTTGCATCATAAAGATCTATCAATGCCATATCTTTTACATATGTATTATTGATGTTTATCAAAATGGAATCATCAGGAAGATCATTTATGTATATTGTATCATCTGAGCCAAGGTCACGTCGTATTTCATCCAAAGAACGGCGACCAAATAACCGAGACTGAAATCCCTTTTTTATATTTGTTAACTCTTTTCCCAGCAAATCAATAGCCACACTTTCGGCAACAAGGGCTTCTCGTTCATTCTCAAGATTAAAACGAACGATTTCAATTACTGGTTTTTGTCCCCTATCATATATTTCTCTTATCTTACTTACTTTCCTAGAATCTGATTTATCCAGTAGATGTTGAAAACAGCGATTCCCTTTTCCTATATAAAAAGGAAAAGACATATCAGCTGGATCATAGTATGCATATACATAGTACTTTAATTTTTCGCAAATCTCATGAGAAAAAAGCAGTTTTTTTACATCCTCGTTAGTAGGATAAGAAAATTGGGGGATAACGCTTTTCATCTAATACGATCCTACTTGTCCAGCGCGCACAATGCCAGGCGGGCGGCCTCCTGCTCGGCCTTCTTGCAGCTGGTGCCGGTGGCCGTGAACTGCTGCCCCGAGGGCAGGGAGACCTGCACGGTGAAGTGCCGGGCATGTTCCGGGCCTTCACAGGCCAGGGTCGTATAGACGGGGCGATCGTGGAAAAGGGCCACCGAGCGTTCCTGCAAACTGGTCTTGAAATCCTTGGTCTTGGGTTTGCCCACACAGACCTCGTCCAGAAGCGCCCCGAAGATGCGGGCCACGACCTTTTGGGCCGCGGCATAGCCGCCGTCTTCGTACACGGAGGCCAGCACGGCTTCGAACACGTCGCTGAGTACGGCGTCACGGCTGCGACCGCCCTGCTGCTCCTCGCCGCGCCCCAGGCGCAGCAGCTGGTCGATGCCCGTTTCCCGGGCCCTCTGGGCCAGACTGGTGGTGCCCACCAGCTGGGAGCGCACACGGGTCATTTCGCCTTCGCGGGCCTGCGGAAAGCGTGTGAACAGCTCCCACGAAATGCACAGTTCAAGGACGGCATCGCCCAGGAACTCCAGACGCTCGTTGTGCGCCTGCCCCAGTCCATGTTCATTGGCCCACGAGCTGTGGGTCAGGGCCAGGGCCACCCGTTCCGGGCGTGAAAAATGATAGTCCAGGATCTGTTCGATGCGTTTCAGGTCCGCCGCCGAGATGCTGAGATCGAGTTTTTTGCTGTGTTCCATGCGCAGCAGTCTAGTCACTTCAGGACGCAAGGCAACAGAAATTTTCTTGACACCCGGCCTTTCAGCGCCTACCTATTTGGAGCAAAATTCAGAGACTTCCGCATGTCCGGCCGTCATACGGCCCCATGCTGGCGAGGAGACATTATGGCTTACGATATCCGCCTCATGAAGCTGGTGACCGGCGAAATGGTCATCGGCAAGTACGACGCCGAAAAAGACTGCCTCAACGAAGTGGCCAGCCTGCAGAGCATCCCCACCCAGCAGGGCATGCAGATGATGCTCCTGCCTTACGGCTATCCTTTCGAGCCCAACTTCACCGGCACCCTGGAAGGCCGTCACTTCCTGTACCGCTACGCCGACACCCCCAAGGAACTGCAGGACAAGTACATCGAAGCCTGCACCAACCTCACCGTGGCCGGCGGCCTGGGCAAGCTGAACTTCGGTCCCTCCGTGCAGACCGGCAGCGGCCTCATCAAGTAGCCCGTTTTCCATCAGGTTTCCGGGGCGGCATCTGCCGCCCTTTTTTGTATCCAGACAACAGGGATGTTTATGCGCGCACTGCTCCCCATTCTGCCCCGCCCCAGCCGCTACGCCGGTATCGAAGAGGGCGCCTGCCACAAAGACCCCGCCCAGGTTCGCCTGCGTGTGGGCCTGGCCTTTCCCGATACCTATGAAGTCGGCATGTCCTATCTGGGGCAGAAGATCCTTTACGGTATCGTCAACAGCCACGAACACTGGTGGGCCGAACGGGTCATGGCCCCGGAACGCGAAGCAGGCGACATCCTGCGGCAACACGGCTGCCCGCTGGGCACGCTGGAATCCGGCACGCCGCTGCGTGACCTGCACTGCCTTTCCTTCTCCATCACCCATGAGCTGTGCTACACCAACGTGCTCTACATGCTGGAGCTGGGCAACATCCCCCTGCGCACGGCCGACAGGCCGCAGGATCTGCGCCAGTGCCCGCTGGTCATCGCCGGTGGCGGCGCCCTGCTGAGCGCCGAGCCGCTGGCCCCCTTCATCGACCTGATGGTGCTGGGCGACGGCGAAGAATCCCTGCCCGACGTGCTGCGCCTGCTGGAACAGGCCCTGGACGAAGGCTGGACGCGTGACCGCTGTCTGGAAGAGGCCCGCCACATCCCCGGCGTCTACATCCCCTCTTTCTTCACGCCGGATGCGGAAGGCTGTTTGCAGCCCCGTTTTGCCGACCACGCCCGGCCCTCGCGCCGCATCGTGGCCGACTTCGACAAGGTGGCCTACCCCACCAGCCAGGTGGTGCCCATCGGCGCGGTGCACAACCGCCTGTCGCTGGAGATCGCCCGCGGCTGTACGCGCGGCTGCCGTTTCTGCCATGCGGGCATGGTCTACCGCCCCGTGCGCGAACGGTCGCTGGACACCATCACCGGCCTGCTGGACGACTGCCTGAAAAAGACGGGCTTCGACGAGATCTCCTTCCTTTCGCTGAGCACGGGCGACTTTTCCGCGCTCAAGACCCTGAGCCACGGCGTGCTGGGCCGCTGCGCCCAGGAACAGATCAGCCTTTCGCTGCCGTCGTTGCGCGTGGGCTCCATCGACGACGAGATCATGCAGCGCATGTCCGACCTGCGCCGCACGGGCTGTACCCTAGCCCCCGAAGCGGGCAGCCAGCGCCTGCGTGACGTCATCAACAAGGGCGTCACCGAGGAACAGGTGCTGCTGCATGTGCAGAAGCTGCTGGAATACGGCTGGCGTCAGGTCAAACTCTATTTCATGATCGGCCTGCCCACCGAGACCGACGAGGACCTCAAGGCCATCGCCGACCTTTGCCGCAAGGTGCGCGACGCCGCGGGCAAGGGCAACCCGCGCCTGCAGGTCACGGCGGCGCTCTCGCCCTTCGTGCCCAAGCCCTTCACGCCTTTCCAGTGGGTGGAACAGATCAGCCAGGAAGAGATCCAGCGCCGTGTGCAGGTGGTGCGCAACGAATTCAAGGGCCAGAAGTTCCTCAAGCTGCGCTGGCACGAACCGGCCATGAGCCATCTGGAAGGCATCCTTTCCCGCGCTGACCGCCGTCTGGCCGATGTGGTGGAAAAGGTCTACCGCAAGGGCGGCATCTTCACCAGCTGGATCGAAGGTTTCGATCTGGCCCCCTGGCTGGAAGCTCTGGAAGAATGCGGTCTGACAGCCGACGAGTTCACCCGGGCCCGCAGCATGGACGAATACCTGCCCTGGGAACATCTGGAGGCCGGCGTCTCGCCCGAATTCCTGCGCCGCGAATACGAACGCGCGCTGGCGGGCAAGGTCACGGAAGACTGCCGCTACCATGCCTGCCGCCAGTGCGGCGCCTGCGACACCAAGGCCGGGCCTTCGCGCATGCCCCATGCCAGCCTGGGCGAGGACGGCCAGCCGCTGGAGCACCACAACCGTCTGGTCTTCCCCCAGCGCGACCAGCAGGCCCACCAGCCCGCCCGTGACGAGGAAGGACGCATCATCTGCCGTACCCACGAGAACAAACCGCCGCAGATCGCGCCGGAGCTGGCCGTCAAGGCCGTCCAGTACCGCATCTGGCATACCAAGACCGGCGGCAGCTCCTACCTCAGCCAGCTGGAGCTCCAGGCCATCCTCGACCGCGCGCTGCGCCGTGCCGACCTGCCCATGGCCTTCTCGCAGGGCTTCCATCCCATGCCGCTGATGTCCTTTGGCCGGGCCCTGCCGGTGGGCATGGAAAGCCGTGCCGAATGGTTCGCCATTACCCTGCGCACTCCCATGTCCGCTGCCGAAGTGCATACCCGTCTGGCCTCGGCCCTGCCTACGGGCATGGCCGTCATCCGCGTGGAAGAGGTGGACAAGAGCCGTCGCACGGAACAGTCCGTGGCCGAGACCTTCCGCCTGCGCACCGGCAGCATCGACGGTGAAGGCCTTTCGCTGGCGGCCGTGCGCGACTGCTTCGCGTCCTTTGCCGCCCAGGAAAGCGTCATGCTGACCCGCGAGACCAAGAAGGGCCCGCGTACCAGCGACATCCGCCGCCACCTGCTGCGCTGGAAGGAACTGGAGGACGGCAGCCTGGAATTCAGCCTGGACTGGAGCGACGGCTACCTTTCGCCCCTGCTGCTCTGCACCAGCATCTGCGCCTCACTGGGTGACGAGTCCCGCCTGCGGGCGCTGCTGCGCCTGAGCAAGACGGCCCAGCATTTCGCGGACGGCCAGGTCTGCCCGTAAAGGATCACATTTCAGGGCCTTCCGTGGATGGATGCTCCATCCGGTTGCGGAAGGCCCTTTTTGCGGCTCTGTTCCGGCCGCGCCATCGTGCCGGAAAGCATCCCGCCCAATATATGTTCTGCTCATATCAGGAGGCATCATGGCTCCCCGTTCCACCACGGAAACGTTCTTCTTTTTCGGTGATTCCCTGACCCTGGGCGTCAATGACAATGCCATGCCCGGCGGCTGGGTCAGCCGCCTTGTGCTGCTGGGTTCCCAGGCCGGCTGGTACGATATGCCGCCCGCCACCTTCTACAATCTGGGCGTGCGCCGCCATACCTCCACGGACATCGCCGCCCGCTGGCAGGCCGAAGTGGCGTCCCGCCAGATCCCCGGCACCATCAACCATCTGGCCTTCTGCCCGGGCGTGGTGGACATGTCTCCTGCCCAGATGCGGCCGGTGGACGAGGTCTGCGCCACGGTCATGCAGATGCTGGATCAGGCCTCGGCCCTGGGTCCGGTCTTGCTTATCTGCCCGCCTCCTGTTAAAGAGCCCGCCATGAGCCAGCGCATCGCCTCGCTCTGCGAGGCCTATGTGACGGCATGTGCCCGCAAGGGACATCCCTGTGCCGATGTGCACGCCGCTCTGGCGGCCTCGCCCGAGTACATGGATGATCTTGAGGATGGCCTGCATCCCGGCCCGCAGGGCGCTGCCCTGATGGCCCGTCTGCTGGCTGAAGACCCGGCCGTACGCCGCTTTTTTCTGACCGCCAAACAGGATGATTGATATGGGCTCCTGCCAGCCTTTCGTCGATGACGAACCCTTTGACAAGCGCGTGAAGACGCTTGCCGACAATGAATTGCTGGAGATCTGGGAAGAGACCCAGCAGCTGGAAGATCTGCTGCGCACCCAGATGCAGACCGACCTTGCCATGGCCCCCGAATACGAGCGCCTCATCGTCAGTGAGCTGCAGCTGCGCAGCAACAGGGCTTTGCTGCACGTCCGCTAGCGTTGCTGGATCGTTGGGCGGGCGGTCCCGTGGGCTTTTCTTGCTCACAGACACAATCTGTGACCGCCAGCGCGCCGTCCGGCGCACAGAGGGAAGCCATTCCCCTCCCTGCCCTTCCTCAAACACGTTTCCTCAGGCCGGTCCCCTCGCGGGGCCGGCCTTCATTTTTCCCAGTTTTTTCGCATCATGCGGCCCGAACGTTCCTTTTTAGCGCCACGAGCATAGGAAAGCCGCAGCTTTCGCGCCCCAGGAATGGCCGCAGCCGCAAACGCCCTCTTCCTTTCCGGGGCGATCCATCATTCGCCAGGCCTCAAGTCCCCCATGCCAGACAGGGATACCTGCAAAGAAAGCCCATAAAAAAGGCCTGTGGCGTCACCACAGGCCTTTCATCATTTTCAGGTCATACGGCTCAGGCTATTGCCCGAACGCTTTTTCCAGGGCATCTTCCAGCGTCCCGGCCGTATAGACGTCACGCAGCACCAGCGGGGACGAAGCCTGCTCCCCTGCCGGGAACAGGGCCGTCAGCGGTATGCTCTTGCTGCCCAGGGCCTCCAGCAGGCGGATGCCGTACGCATTGACGCCCGTCAGGTCCACGCGGATCAGTTCCATGCCGTAGCGCGCACGCAGCTTGCGCATCCGCTCATCGGTCAGCACCGTAGCTTCCAGCACCTTGCAGTTGGGGCAGGAATCCGCCGTGAATTCCAGCAGCATGGCTTTCTGGCCCAGATCGGCCTGGAACTGTTCGGGGCTGAATTTCCGCCACTGCACCAGCGGTGCGGCAGGTCGCAGGACCCAGATGAAGGAGCCCACCAGTATCAGGACCGTCAGGGCCCCGATGATGCGGCAACGCAGGCGGGGGGAGGCGGGGCCGCAGAACTGGCCCCAGAGCCAGGCCACCAGCGAAAGCACCAGCAGCACGCACAGGACCTGCATATGCTTTTCCACCGGCAGGATGGAGAGCAGATACAGGGCCGTGCCCAGCAGGCAGAAGCCCAGGACACGTTCAAAGACTTTCATCCAGTTGCCCGGACGCGGCAGGATGCGGGCCAGCTGGGGCCAGATGCTGAACAGGATGTACGGCAGGGCCATGCCCAGGCCCACGGCCCAAAAGACCACCATCAGGACCAGCAGAGGCTGGGTGAAGGCCCAGCCCAGCACACCGCCCAGCAGCGGGCCGCTGCACGGCGTGGCCAGGAAGGTGGAGACCAGACCGGTCAGGTAGGGTTGCAGACGGGGATTCTTGCTGTTGGCACCGGCCTTGAGGTCGATGACCGGCAGGGTGAAGACCCCCAGCATGGAAAGGCCCATGAGGAAGACCAGCATCACCAGGCCCAGCAGCAGGCTCTGCTGCTGATAGAGCTGCCCCCAGATCATGTCGGCGGCGCCCAGCACCAGGGCCAGCAGGGTGAACAGGGTCATGATGCCTGCGGAGAAAAAGAGGTTGTGCTCACGGAAACGCCGCAGGCTCTCCTTGTCTCCCCTGCCGCCCATGAGCAGCAGACCGCTGATCTTGAAGGTCAGCACCGGCAGGACGCAGGGCATGGCATTGAGCAGCAGGCCCGCCAGAATGCCCACGGCAAGCGCCATGCCGAATCCCGATATCTCCACAGAGCCGTCAGCATACTGCGGCGTCAGCTCCAGGGCAAAACCGTCCGGGGGCGGCAGGGGCTTTTCGCCGTCTTCCTCCTGCAGGGCGGCCAGCGGGTCCTGCGCCGGATCCGTAACGGCACTCAGGCCGCCCGCTCCGCCCTCGTCCATGGCAAAAGGCAGACCGGACACAGGGGCGCTGCCTTTGGAGAGCACGGGCGGCAAACGCCGCAATTCTTCCCAGCGGGCCTTCCAGGGGGCCTCTTCCAATCCGGGCAAGGTATCCGGTACCTGGCCGCTGATGGTCTGCGAGACCGGAAGACAATTGCGCGAGGAACAGAGCAGCATGCTCAGGACAGCCTCAAAGCCGCGATGCCGGGCCTCGTGCGGCAAAAGGACGAACAGGGTCGTGGGGCTTTCGTAAACGTAGACGGTCGCATCAGGATCGAACAGATCCCGCTGCATGAAGCCCTGCGGATACCAGACGGGCAGTCCGCTGCCGTCATCCAGACGGATGGAAAGCGTGGTCGGGCGTCCGGCATCTCCGGATTCATGGGCATAGGCATGGTAGCCTTGCGGGAATGCCATCTCCACAGCCATAACGATGCCGTCAGGGCCTTCAGCAAAATGCGGCTGCACGGATACGATGTCCGCCGCAGCGGACTCTCTCGTATCTATTTGGAATATAAACAAAAATAAAACAAGCACCCCAATCAGGGCAGCAAAGTTCCGTGTTTTTTTCATCAAATACCTCTGGGAAGGCACTATAAAATCTTTTTTTTCCTTTTAAAAGTGTTGACAGAGAGGCCGCAAAAGAGTAGGTCTCTTTTTCGCGGATGGGTCATTAGCTCAATTGGTAGAGCAGCTGACTCTTAATCAGTTGGTTCGGGGTTCGAGTCCCTGATGGCCCACCATCCTAACAATCGCATATGTTTCCACGCTTGTGGGTCATTAGCTCAATTGGTAGAGCAGCTGACTCTTAATCAGTTGGTTCGGGGTTCGAGTCCCTGATGGCCCACCACCATGATACCAACCGCTTTTTGCGGATATCGTGGGTCATTAGCTCAATTGGTAGAGCAGCTGACTCTTAATCAGTTGGTTCGGGGTTCGAGTCCCTGATGGCCCACCACAAGATATCAACCGCCTTTTGCGGAGATCATGGGTCATTAGCTCAATTGGTAGAGCAGCTGACTCTTAATCAGTTGGTTCGGGGTTCGAGTCCCTGATGGCCCACCATATTTCGCCCTTGCAGGAAACTGCAAGGTTTTTTTTTATGCGCTTCCCCCTGCCTTTGGGCGGGCCGCATCAGAGGCCTGACGTTATCCCCGGTCAGCCTTTGCAGCCTGCCTGCGTCATCCTGCACGCATCTGGACCGGCCGCACGGTCTTTCCTTTCGCCTCTCCAGTCCTCCCGATGCGGACGGCCATCGTTCTTTTTCCCCGCTGTGAGCCTTCTGTACCCCTGTCCCGCTTCGATCCGCCTTCCCGCCACGGGACTCCTCTGCCGCACCCTACGCCCCCCTGTGGCGATCCGGCGCGACAAACGGACATCAGGTTGCCCTGTGGCATCATATGCCAACCGGAAGTGGGGCCCCTCCTCTGCCCTGTTTACCCGACCTGCTCCTGCCGGTCGAACACACGCACATAGCGGTGCCCTGCCACTTCGCGTCGAGCCCCGGCAGGCTGCCCCCCATAAAACGAAGAGGAAGGAAAGCCGGGGCTTCCCTTCCTCCTGTCAGCGCGGCGGTCACCGCGCATCACAAATCTTGTC
>NZ_JBNPNC010000076.1:0-8471 GCF_050314315.1 Desulfovibrio sp. SGI.102
TATCTCAAAAAACAAATTTTCAAAAACGTGGAGAAGGGGGAGCCCAACCTAATATATTTAAAGAAAAGATTATTATTACCCTTATGCCCCTCCCTCCCCTGGCGGAACAGCAACGTATTGTAGCCAGACTGGAAGAACTGCTCCCGGATGTGGAGGCCTACGGTACGGCGCAGGAACGATTGACCACGCTGGAGAGCTCGTTTCCGCAGCAGTTGCGCAAATCCCTGTTGCAGGAGGCCATCCAGGGCCGCCTTGTGCCCCAAAATCCCGACGACGAGCCCGCCGACGTTCTGCTGCAACGCATCCGCGCCGAAAAAGAACAATTGATCAAGGAAGGCAAGATCAAAAAACAAAAGCCCCTCCCCCCCATCACCGAGGAGGAAAAGCCCTTTACCATCCCCGACAGCTGGCAGTGGGTGAGATTGGGGGATTTGGCTGCGCGTATAAACTATGGTTTTACAGCATCAGCATCTATGCATGGAGATATTAAATTTTTACGCATTACAGATATCAACATAAAAACAAATGCAGTTAATTGGAATTCTGTTCCGTTTTGCACTATAGATAAAAACAAAATAAATTCATATTTACTTTTACCAAATGATATTTTGATTGCTAGAACAGGTGGAACTATTGGAAAATTTTATATAGTTGATAAAAAAATTCCAAAATCTGTTTTTGCATCATATCTAATTCGAATTTCTTTAATTAAAAATATAACAACAAAATATATTGGAATATTTTTATCTAGCCCAGCTTACTGGTCTCAAATTATAGATTCAAGCATGGGAACAGGACAACCAAATGTAAATAGCATTGCCCTTGCCTCTCTAAAACTCCCGTTCCCTCCCCTGGCGGAACAGCAACGTATCGTGGCCCGGCTGGAGGAGCTGCTCCCCTTGTGTGACGGGCTCTTATCTGCGGGGGGGCAGGCCTGATGGGCCGCCCCGCCGCCTCTCGGCCCCAAAGGGATACGGATGGCCGCTTTGTCCTGCGGTATCTTGCAGTCTGTGCCCGCCGCCTGTGGCACAGGCTGCGCTTATCCCACCTGCTCCAGCATCCCATGCGCCTTTTTGGCCTGCTGATAGTGCTCATTACAGGGATGTTCCTGCCCTGCATAGTCATGGATGACAACGGCGCGACCTATACCGGCTTTGGCAGTCTGTTCACGGCTTACGCCTTTGCGGGCGTCATCGTGACCGTGCTCTTGCAGCGTGCGGAGTTGCAGGAGCAACGCAAGGAACTGCGCGCCCAGCGCATCGAACTGGAAGGCCAGAAGCGTGAACTGGAGATCCAGAACCGCACCGCCCAGCTCCAGCGCTTTGAGAATAGTTTTTTTCATTTGTTAACTAAACTCTCAAATACAGTAGAAGAATTACAAAAAGCTCAAGGCATTCAAGAAAGCTCAAGGCATCCAACTGTAACAGTTATATACACTTTAACTTTATACGACACCATAAACAAAAAGCTCGCAAACTCAAAATCTATAGATATTAAAAATATCATTAATAATACATACAAAATACTCCCAACAATACTAAAGAAGTTTCTATTTGAATACTATGAAGTAATAAATTTTATATACACACACGATGCATTTTTAAAAAATAAAGATGAAATTAATAAATACATATCCATACTTAATCTTTCTTTAACAAATAGCGAATATGCGCTCCTTTTTTATGACGCCATTCGAGATGATAAAAAAATTAAAATCATCAACGAATTGCATCTTTTTTCCCGCTACTCCCTGTTGAATAAAAGCCACCCTCCCTGCAAACCGGAACACATCCTGTTCTTTTCCCCGCAGGCCTTTGGCGAAGACTACGAGGAATATATCGAGCGGCACGGCCTGCAAGGCAAAACGCTGGAAGACTTTCTCCAGTAGTGAGAGCCGGGGCGGCAGCCCTCCTTGCCAGCCTCCGCGTCATCTTCCCATCGCCGCACAAGCGTGCATTTTCTCCAACGGACTTCTTCCAGACAAAAAGGCCGGTGCATAAACACCGGCCTTTTCATTTTCAGACATGTCTCTGGCATCCTGCCGCATCAGGAAAGCACTTTTCCGGTCACAGCAAGACACGGCATGTTCACCGTGCCCTTGTCGCCTGTTGAGCGCGCCGTGTGACGGCGTGCGCCGAAGGCGCGGTGCCGTCCGCGCAGGCGCGCCTACCCTAGCGCCCGCACCAGGCAGACCAGGCCCGCCACGGCGATGACGCAGAGCAGCACCTTGCGGAAGGCCTGCTGCGAGATATGCTTGACTACGGGGAAGGCGATGCAGGTGCCCAGGATGACACCGGGCGCGCCGTACATGGCACAGGTGAGCACCGTGGGCGTGTAGAAACCGGCCATGCCCTGCAGCACCAGGGTCACGGTGGCGCGCAGCACGAAGAAGACGCCCAGCGTGCCCAGCAGCACGCGCGGTTCCCAGCCCATGCACAGGCCGTAGGCCCCCACGGGCGGGCCGTCGAAGGCGATGGCCGTGCCCAGCAGGCCGGAGCCGAAACCGGCCACGGCGCCCAGCGCCCGGGGATGGGCGATGGTACCGCGGGCGCGGAAGGTCTTCTGCCAGTAGACGTAATAGAGCAGGAGCAGGCCCACGGCGCCTTGCAGCACGGGGCCGGAACAGATCTGCAGGATATAGAGCCCGGCGAAGGACCCGGGCACGGACCCCGCCAGCATGGGCCAAAGGGAAGAAAGCCGGCAATGGCGAAAATGCATGCCGGCCAGACAGCCGTCCATGACCACGTTGATGATGCACGTCAGCGCGATGAGCTGATGGACGGGGATGACCAGCGCCAGCAGGGGAAAGGCCACCATGGCCCCGCCGATGCCGCTCACGCCGGAGACGAAACCGCCCAGGATCCAGGCGAAGAAAACAAAAAGGTCCGTAGCTTCGGGCATAACCTTCCCTCCTGTGGACGCTGCCCCGCCGCCGGTCTTCCCGGGGCCGCGGCGTCCCGCATGATCTGGATTGCTGCTCCTGCATAGGGGCCCCATGCCGTTTTAGCAAGGGGCGCCGGGAGCCCGATAAAAAAGCCGCCCCGGGGGGCAGGGCGGCTTCCATGAAAGGCGGTCCGGCGAACGGACAGCCAGTGTCCGGCTCCCCTTGCGGGGAGCCGCCGGAGGTTACTTCTTGAAGAAGACCGCGATGTCCTTGCGGCCCAGCACGTTCTCACGGACCTTTTCTTCAGGCAGGGAGATCCAGTGCTTCTTGTTGGAGAAGTAGAAGATGAAGCCCAGCACGACCCACACGGCCAGGCAGATGAAGGGGGCGGTACCGATGCGGGCGGGGGAACCGGGCACCAGCAGGAGCAGGATGCACATGACGGCGGTGATGGTACCCACGGCGCAGCAGAACAGCTTGAGGCCCTTCTTGTCCACGCCTTCGCTGCCCATGATCACGCGGCGGGCGGCCAGGCAGGTGAGCAGGTAGCCGATACCGGTACCCACGGAGCTCATGTCCACGGTCCAGGCCACGGCGGAGCGGCCGGCGAAGGGGGTCAGCAGCACGACGATGATGGTGAACAGGATGGCCTTGTAGGGGGTGCGGTACTTGGGATGGATCTCACCGAACCAGGCGGGCAGGATGCCGCTGCGGGACATGCTGAGCAGCAGGCGGCTGGTGGCGATGAAGAAGCCGTTGGTACCGGTGCACACGGCGCCGAACACGGCCACGGCCAGCACGATGGAGCCGAACTTGCCGAAGGCCATGGTGGCTTCACCGGTGCCCCAGGCGCCGCCGGTGGCGCGCTGGGCGTCGAGCTTGGCCAGCAGTTCAGGATACGGCACGGCCATGCCCACGGAGAGCATCACCATGGCGTACAGGAGCACGCCGCAGAAGATGGCGACGACCATGATGTTGCGGGCACGGGAAGGATCGAAGGCGAATTCTTCAGCAGTCTGGGGCACGGTATCGAAGCCCACGAACAGGAAGGGAGAGATGGCGAAGACCAGCAGCACGCAGGCGATCATGCTGCGCTTGTCGGAGAAGGCGGGGCTCAGGTTGGCCACGCTGGCGGTATCCAGGGTCAGCACGCCGCCGAACAGGGCCAGGATGCCGAAGGTCAGCATGAAGGCCAGGATCAGCTGCAGGGCGCCGGCAAAGCCGATACCGCGGTAGTTGATGTAACCGAAGAAGAAGGTACCGGCCGTCATCAATATGACTTCACCGGAATACACGGTCCAGCCGGCGATGGAATAGAGCTCTCCGAACTCAAACACACCGGGGAAGAGGAAGCGGAAAATGACCGAAAGGGCTGCGATGTCGATAGCAACAATGGCAAGATAGCCGATCACCAGCGCCCAGCCGCAAACAAAAGCGGCGCGGGGGCCAAAACCGATATACGCATAAGCAAAAGCACCGCCAGCAACAGAGGCGTATTTGACCATGTAGCTGAGGCATACAGCAACGAAGCTGATCAGGCAGGCACCCACAAAGAAACCAAGCAGGGTACCCACAGGACCGGCCTGGGGCAGGAACATATCACCGGGCAGCACAAAGCAACCCCAACCGACAATGGAGCCCAAAGCCAGTGCGCACACCTGCAATGGCGAGAGGGACTTTTCCAACTTGACCTGTTCCGACATACCATTTTCTCCGTTATGAATTTGATACCGCTGCGGATTGCTTGTTATGGCTGCCATACATGCACATGAAGCCTGGTCGTTGCACCCTTTGGCGAACTCCCGGGCGAAAGCTATAGTCCCTCCCTGCACAGCAATAAGCGTGCCATATGTGAAAAACTTCCCTATGTCGGACAATATCCCGTTTTCTCACAAAAAAAGGAATAATAACCATTATTTAAATTTAAAAAATGATAAGTAAAATAAAAAATTTTGATTTTTATATCAAAATTTATATTACATTCTGTAAAAAAAGACCCGCTTGTGATTATTTGGCTAACCACACCCTCCTGAGGCCCCTTCAGCCGGGCACCCCCTCCAGCACCTTGATTTATCTGCCTTATGCAGCCCATCTCTGCAGACAGACCCGCGACAGCGGCATCGGTCACCGGCCATGAATGCCCTGAGCCAAGGGCTCCCGGCCCGCAGATAAAGGCAAAACAACCTTACGCAGCCAATATAATTGAAGATCGTTCAAATCACCCTGATGCGGCATGGAAATTGCTGCCCTCAGGCAAGCTTGTGCCTGACGGCACAGCCTTGTGACCCATATCACCGGCCTGTTCATGCGGACTGGCGAACGTCCTTACAGATGGAGCTGACGTACCATGAGCATCTCAGCGAGCCCCGGGCGGCTCTCCTGCGGCTCTTCCCTGCTGGCCGGCGGCCCTTTGTGCATCATCCTCGGCACCCTGTGCTTCAGCACCACCGGCACCGTGCAGGCCCTGGCCCCGGATGGCAACCATCCTCTGGGCATCGGGGCCCTGCGCATGCAGATCGGGGCGCTGGCCCTCTGGGCCTGGTGCGCCTGCCGGCATTCCCTGCCCGCGGGGCTGCGGCACTGGCAGTTGCGCTGGCTCATCCCCGCCACGCTGGGCCTGCTGGGCTTCCAGGTCTTTTTCTTCTGGGGCGTCCAGCAGGCGGGCGTCGCCGTGGGCACGGTGACGGCCATCGGCTTCTCTCCCGTCATGGCCGCCATCCTGGCCCGCATCATCCTGGGCGAACGCCCTGCCCGCATCTGGTACCCGGCCACGGGCCTGGCCCTGGTGGAGCCGCTGGGCGCCGCCTGCTGGGGCATCTTTTTGCTGCATGAGCCTGTCGGCGGGCAGGAGCTGGCAGGTATGGGACTGCTTTTCGGCGGTGTGGCCCTGCTGGCCCTGGGCAAGAAAACGGAGAACACGCCCCCGACGGAGGAACATGCCTCCTCCCGGCCCTGAGCGGGGAAGGTGCCCCCCAGCACTGATAGACAGGCAAGATCCCGGAGACTGTCGGCTGCAGACGACAGCTCCCAAGGGTCCGGGAAGGATGTTCTCCGTGTCCTCCCGGGCCCTTGTTTTTTTACCGGCCTCCGTACCGGCCGCCTGGCTCCGAAACACCAACGGGCCGCCCCTTTCGGGACGGCCCGTTTCGTTATCCGCGGGACACAGGGGCCCCACAGACGCAAAAAGCCCCTGACGCTCTCGCATCAGGGGCTTGCATGCAATGGTGGGTCGTGCGGGGTTCGAACCTGCGACTCTCTGCTTAAAAGGCAGATACTCTACCTACTGAGTTAACGACCCGTTGAGACGTTTCAGATATACAAATCCCCACATGAAGTCAAGGATTATTTTCCACAAATCCGTTTTTCCGGCCGTTCCATGCCACAACGGCATGGCTTTGTCCCCCCCTCATCGTGCGGGGCACCGCCACGGCCGGACACCCTAACGTCTTTTGCCGGGGCTAGGCGTTCTTCTTTTCCTGCTTGGCCCAGGAATCGCGCAGGCCCACGGTGCGGTTGAAGACCGGGCGCTCGTCGGTGCTGTCCTTGTCCTTGCAGAAGTAGCCCACGCGCTCGAACTGCACCTTGGCGCCCACTTCCTTGGCAGCCAGGGCCGGTTCCAGCATGGCGGTCACTTCGCGCAGGGAATCGGGATTGATGGCATCCAGGAAGGTCTGGCCTTCGGGCATGGCATTGGGGTTCTCGGCCGAGAACAGGTGCTCGTACAGGCGCACGGTGGCGGGCACGGCATGGCGCGCGGAGACCCAGTGGATGGTGCCCTTGACCTTGCGGCCGTCGGGGCTCTGGCCGCCGCGGCTCTCGGGATCGTAGGTACAGCGCAGTTCCACCAGATTGCCGGCATCGTCGTACACGGCTTCGCGGCAGGTGATGAAATAGGCGTAACGCAGACGCACTTCCGCGCCGGGCGCCAGGCGGTGATACTTCTTGGGCGGATCCTGACGGAAGTCGTCGCGTTCGATCCACAGTTCACGCGAGAAGGGCACGGTGCGGCTGCTGTAGGCGGCATCTTCGGGATGCCAGGGCATCTCGAACTCTTCCACCTGGTCTTCGGGGTAGTTCTCGATGACCACCTTCACGGGATCCAGCACGGCCATGGCGCGCGGGGTGTGGGCGTTGAGGTATTCGCGGATGCAGAATTCCAGCACGGCGTAATCCACCATGGAGTCGGAGCGGGCGATGCCGATGCGGCTGCAGAACTCGCGCAGGGCCTCCGGCGGCACGCCGCGGCGGCGCAGGCCGCTCAGGGTGGGCATGCGCGGGTCGTCCCAGCCCTTGACGTAGCCTTCCTTCACCAGCTGGATGAGCTTGCGCTTGGACAGCACCGTGTGGGTGAGGTTGAGGCGCGCGAACTCGATCTGCTGGGGATGGTACACTTCCAGGGCATCCAGCACCCAGTCATAGAGCTCGCGGTTGTTCTCGAACTCCAGCGTGCAGATGGAGTGGGTGATGCCTTCCAGCGAGTCCGACAGGCAGTGGGTGAAGTCGTACATGGGATAGATGCACCACTTGTTGCCCGTGCGGTGATGTTCGGCATGGCGGATGCGGTACAGGGTGGGGTCGCGCATGACCAGATTGGGCGAGGCCATGTCGATCTTGGCGCGCAGCACATGCTCGCCGTCGGCGAATTCCCCGGCGCGCATGCGGCGGAACAGGTCCAGGTTCTCTTCCACGCTGCGGTTGCGGCAGGGGCTCTCCTTGCCGGGACGGGTCAGGGTGCCGCGGTACTCGCGGATCTCGTCGGCGCTCAGGTCGTCCACATAGGCCTTGCCCTTGAGGATGAGCTGCTCGGCGTATTCGTAGAGCTTGTCGAAATAGTTGGACGCATAGAATTCGCGGTCGTCCCATTCACCGCCCAGCCACTTCACGTCCTCGCGGATGGAATCCACGTATTCGGTGTCTTCCTTGACGGGGTTGGTGTCGTCGAAGCGCAGGTTGCACATGCCGCCGAACTCGCGCGCCACGCCGAAGTTCAGGCAGATGGACTTGGCATGGCCCAGATGCAGGTAGCCGTTGGGTTCCGGAGGAAAGCGCGTGTGCACCTGACCCCCGAAACGACCCGACGCGTTGTCGTCCATGATGCGGGCGCGGATGAAGTCCACACCGGCTTTGGGATTGTCGTTGCTTTCCGCGGCAGCGGCCACGGTCTCGGCCTTGTTTTCGCTCATGGCGTTGTTCCTCCGTAAGATATTGAACGCAGCAGGATACGCCAAGCCGGTACGGGGGTCAACGCCGCCCGCCGGGCCTTCCCGGCAAAGACGAAGATTTTTTTGTGCCTTTACCGGATTTTCCCTTGACAAGTAGGCCCTTCCCGACTAATGTACAGCCTCACGCGGGAATGACGATGTCTTCCCTGAGCGGAGAGGTGTCCGAGTCGGCCGAAGGAGCTCGCCTGCTAAGCGAGTATACGGGCTTAAACCTGTATCGAGGGTTCAAATCCCTCCCTCTCCGCCACTAAGGCAGCAAAGCCGGTAGGTTACAGCACGTAGCTTACCGGCTTTTTTCGTGCCTGAAAAATAGCCTCCCCGGCAAAGATGTATACCAAGGAGTATACTGACGTGCCGAAACAGCC
>NZ_JBNPNC010000077.1:0-7437 GCF_050314315.1 Desulfovibrio sp. SGI.102
CACACCCAAGGTGTGCCCTTTTGCGTAAAAGGAGAGATCAGTTCAGGCGCTGGGACGTTGCCGGCATGACCTGCTGGACACGGGCCGCGATCTCCGTCTTGAGGCTGTGGAGGACACGGCTTTGCTGATGCAGGGTCTGGGCCAGCTTTTCCAGGCCGGGGATGGCGCCCAGCTTCTGGAAGCTTTCGTTCCAGATGGCCGTGAAGGCTTCGCTGTGATAACTGGCCGTATCGCGCAGCAGCTCATGGATGCGCCGATTGTATGCTTCCAGAACTTTCTGGATATCCTGCCAGTGGTTTTCCAGCAAACCCCGGTCCTGCTGGAGCTTTTCACTCCAGATGAAGTCCAGGCGGAACTGGAATTCGTGCCAGGCATCAAGGCTGGCCAGGCGGCGATCCTCTTCATTGCTTTCCAGATGACGGATGAAATTGTCCGCCAGATCTTCCGAGTAGAACCAGGCGATGGTGGTGAAGCCCATCAGGGTCGGTACACACACGGACCAGCGCGTCCTGCCGTCGGCCGTGGAAGTCTTTCTGCAAAAGAATATCATGCTGCTATCTCCTGTATCTTCGAGGGAATCTTCTCTGGCGAACCTACAGCGCGTTGCCGCCGCTGGCAAGAGCTGCGGACAGGGGAGTAGTGGACTTTGCTCCGGCATCCCGGTACGCTTGGCAACAGGGTTCCGTTATCCGCGCTGTTCAGGCGTTGTCTTTTTCGGCATAGCCACAGGAGGTCCCATGAGTCGGCTGGAGCATGATTTTCTGGGTGAATTGACCATAGATGATTCGGTTTACTATGGCGTGCAGACCTTGCGGGCCATGAACAATTTCCATATCTCCGGAACGCCGCTTTCCCAATTTCCGGAAATGATCTGGGCCCTGGCCTGCGTCAAAAAAGCCTGTGCCCTGGCCAATATGGAATTGCAGGTACTGCCCCGGGATATCGGCATCGCCATTTGTGCCGCCTGTGACCGTATCCTGGCCGGGAACATGCTCGACCAGTTCCCTGTGGACTGCATCCAGGGCGGGGCGGGGACGTCCACGAACATGAATGCCAACGAGGTCATCGCCAATCTGGCGCTGGAGATCATGGGGCATCCCAAGGGGGCCTATACTTATTGCCATCCCAACAACCACGTCAATTGCTCGCAGTCGACCAACGACGTCTATCCCACGGCCTTGCGGCTGGCCCTTTTCCGGCTGCTGGACTACCTTGTGGAACATATGATCCCCTTGCAGAAGGGCTTTGCGGCCAAGAGCGTGGAGTTCTCCCATATCGTCAAGATGGGACGCACACAGCTCCAGGATGCTGTGCCCATGACCCTGGGGCAGGAATTCGGCAGCTATGCCACGACCATAGGGGAGGATATCCAGCGCATCCATGAGGCGCAGAAATTGTTGCTGGAAGTCAATCTGGGGGCCACGGCCATCGGGACAGGCATCAATTCTCCCCAGGGCTATGCGCAGCTCGTGGGCGCGCGCCTGGCCGAGATCAGTGACATCCCCGTTCGGCTCTCCACCAATCTGGTGGAAGCGACGTGGGATACCGGCGCCTATGTGCAGACATCCGGCGTCCTGAAGAGGACAGCTGTCAAGATCTCAAAGATTTGCAATGACTTGCGTCTACTGTCTTCCGGCCCGCGTACGGGCTTCCATGAGATAAATCTGCCGCGGATGCAGCCGGGATCCTCCATCATGCCGGGCAAGGTCAACCCCGTGATCCCCGAGGTTGTCAATCAGGTCGCTTTCGACATCATCGGCAAGGACGTGACCATCACCCTGGCCGCCGAGGCCGGGCAGCTGGAGCTGAACGTGATGGAACCCATCATCGCCTTTACGCTTTTTACGGGGATCCGCAGGCTGGCCCGGGCCTTCAGTACCCTGCAGGAACGCTGTGTTGCAGGGATCACGGCCAATGCCGACCGCTGCCGGCAGCTGGTGGAGAACAGCATCGGGATCGTTACGGCGCTGAATACCCGCCTTGGGTATGAAACGTCAGGGAGCATCGCCAAGGAAGCCCTGGAAAGCGGGCGTTCCGTCATGGATCTTGTTCTTGAAAAACAGCTGCTTACCCGGGAAGAACTGGATGAACTGCTGCTCCCGGAAAATATGATCCATCCATTTTTAAAGTGATACTTTAATAAATTTCGGCTTGCCGGGCTGGATCGTATCGACACCGGCAAGACAGAAAAAAACTTGGTGAGAGAACAAGAAAGCCCGACGTAAAGCCGGGCTTTCTTTATTTTCGATGGCGGGGCAGAAGCGGTTTATCCTGGTCTGTTGTCGGCACGGGGCACCGAAGAAGACCATATCCAGGAGGGGGAGGCTCGCTCCAACTGTTCTATGCGGTTACCGGTTGTTCTGTCCTTGGCCCTAAATGATGCCCAAACCATGCAGCAGCACCAGGGTGATGAGCACAGGCGTCACCGTGCGGCACAGGGTACGTACCAGTCTGGCCGGCATACCGCCCCCCAGAGCCGCGAGCATATGCTCTTTTTCCCAGAAATAGCCCACGAACAGACTCGTCACGATGCCGCTGAGCGGCATCAAAATGGTGGATGATAACGCATCGTACAGGTCGAAGAACGTCAGGCCGAACAGCTTCACATCCTGCAATGCAGGACCGGTGGAAAGGGTTGCCGGCAGGCCCAGCAGGACGAGCCCGGCCAGCAGGATGGGCACCGCCTTGGTCCGCGGCAGGGAAAAGCGTTCGGAGAGCCAGGCCACCGGGACTTCCAGCAAGGAAAGGATGGCTCCGGTGGAGGCGATGGCAGACAGGATGAAAAAGAGCGTTGCAAAAAAGGTCCCGCCCGGCATGGAAGCGAAGACGGCGGGTATGGTCAGGAAGAGCAGGGCAGGCCCTTCCGCGGGCTGAAAGCCGAAGCTGAACACAGCGGGGAAGATGGCGATGCCGGCCAGCAGGGAGACCAGTAGGTCGCAGATCATGACGCGGGTGGCCATGAGCGGGATATTGACGTCTTCCTTGAAGTAGCTGCCGTAGGTCAGCATGCAGCCCATGCCGAGGGACATTTTAAAAAAGGCCAGCCCCATGGCCATCATGATGACGGAAGCGTCAACCCGTTCCCACTGGGGCATGAACAGAAAGCGCAAGCCTTCGGAGGCCCCCGGCAGGGTCAGGCTGCGGATGCAGACCCCCACCAGCAGCAGGAAAAGGACAGGCATCAGGATACGCGTCACTTTTTCGATACCGGCCGAGGCGCCGCGCATGATGATGCCCCCCGTCAGCAGCAGGACGAGCCATTGCCAGAACAGGGACACGGGCCCATCATTCAGCAAAGAGGAAAAACTGGCCTGGGCCACGGCCGGATCCGTGGACGAGACGGCGCCCGTGGCGGATTTGAAGATATAGGCAAAGACCCAGCCTGCCACGTCGGAATAGAAGCCCAGGATCAGCAGGCAGCTGATGATGGCTGAAAGGCCTATCAGCCACCAGCCGGTGCGGGGGGCCAGCTTCTGGAAAATGCTGATGACGTTGCTGCGTCCGGCCCGGCCGAGGCTGAGGTCCGATATCATCAGCGGCAGCCCGATGCAGAGCGATGCCAGCAGATAGACCACAAGGAACGATGCACCGCCGTTCTGGCCAACCAGTGAGGGAAACTTCCAGATATTACCGAGCCCGACGGCAGAGCCCAGCGTTGCCGCCAGGACACCCAGCCGTGAAGAAAAATGATCTCGAGTGGCAGAAGCCATGCATCCTCCGTACGGGTTGAAACATATTCCAGAAGGGCGGTTGTAGCGTCTGGAGTTTTTTTGTGCAACCTCTTCACCTGTCGTACACGGGCCATAAAAAAACAGCTTGTCAAAGCAGGCAGTATTATCTATAGTAGTAATTCCCAATTGGGGGCGCATTGGTTTCGACGGGGATGTGGAAACCAAAGTTGCAGGTCGAGGCGCCGCTGGCCTCGTAAAAAGCGGCACAAAAGTAATTGCCAACAACGATTACGACTACGCTTACGCTGCCTAAAAACAGCGAGGCACCTGACCACATTTGATGGTCACGTCAGACGGGCCGACGCCTGATACGTCCGGCTGGCGACATCGCATCAGGCTGGTGGAGCTTGGCGCCTGCCGGGAGTTTCCACGAGATCTGTACCGGCGGGATTGCTGCTCTGTGCCCGGTCAGGGGCGAGCAGGGTGGTGAAATTTGTTCCTGACCTAAACCTGTAGACGCTTTGCGTGGAATGTTCTCGGACGGGGGTTCGACTCCCCCCGCCTCCACCATCAGCGCATGTCCCAGAGGCCCACGGTGTACCAAAATGCACCGTGGGCCTTTTCTTTTCGCGGGGTTACAGTCCCTTGTCGTCCCGGTTTGTCCCTGTTTGTGTCATAGCAGCACACTTTATCTGGGGGTACATTTTGGGGTATATTTATCAATCCCCAAACAGGTACCCCCAGATGTACCCCAAAGATATCCCCGGGAGGCAAGCATGGCGCAGCTCACAGAGATGAAGATCAAGGCTATCAAGCCGGGCGCGAAAATGGCCCGCTATTATGATAGCGGGGGCCTCTATTTGCAGGTCAGCCCGACAGGGGGGAAATATTGGCGCTTCAAGTACCGTGTCGAAAAAAAGGAAAAACTGGTGGCCTTGGGTACATGGCCTCAGGTGAGCCTGAAAGAAGCCAGAGAGAAGCGCGACCAGTGCCGGCAGGAGATAGCAGCCGGAAACGATCCCATGCTGCTCAAAAAAGCGAGGGCCGAAGCGGCGTGTCCTGGTCGCACCTTTCAGGAGGTGGCAGAGGCCTGGCGCAACAATATGGAGAACGTCTGGTCGGAGAGCCATGCCAAGACGATCCGGGAGCGTCTGGCACTGAACGTATATCCTGTGCTGGGGAAGAAAGACATCGCGGACATACGGCCAACGGAGATCCTGGCCATGCTGCGCAAGATAGAAGCCCGGGGTGCCTATGAGACCGCCCAGCGCGTCCTGGGCATCTGCGGGCAGATCTTCCGGTATGGCGTCGCTGTCGGCTTGCTGGAATCGGATCCCAGCCGTGATCTTCGCGGGGCGCTTGTGCCACACCAGGGAAAGCAGCTGGCCGCGATCACGGATCCTGCGGAAGTGGGGGCGTTGCTCCTGTGCATGGATCGGTACAAAGGCGGGGTGGTGGTACGGGCTGCGCTGCAATTCAGCGCGCTGACCTTCTGCCGGCCAGGTGAGATCCGGCACGCAGAGTGGGGAGAGGTGGATTTTGAGGCGCGGGAATGGCGCATCCCGGCAGAGAAGATGAAGATGCGGAAGGAGCACCGCGTGCCGCTTTCCCGGCAGGCCATGCTGGTGCTTGAGGATATCCGCCAGTTCACCGGGGACGGACGTTATGTCTTCCCTGGGGTGTCCCGTTCCAGGCCCCTGAGTGAGAATGGGGTGACGTCTGCGCTGCGGCGGATGGGGTACAGCGGCGATCAGATGACGGCCCATGGTTTCCGGGCCATGGCTTCCACGCTGCTGAATGAGCTGGGCTTTCGGGGCGATGTTATAGAGGCCCAGCTTGCCCACACGGGAGGGGACAAGATCCGGGCCATCTATAACCGCGCAGAGTACATGAAGGAGCGCCGTCGCCTGATGCAGGCCTGGGCGGACTATCTGGATGAATTGCGGGCCAGGGCTCAGTCTGTTTCCGGGGTGGCGGAAAGGTTGGCATAGACGCCCCGCAAGTCTCCGAGCCGCCAGAAGGGGGTGCGGCCCCGATACCGCGGCGCCGGGATGATGCCGCGCTTGATGTAGCGGTAAAAGGTGTTCCTGGAGATGTTGAGGTACTGCATGGCCTGCTGGGCTCGCAGTATCCGGCCGCTGTCCGCACAGATTTCCGGGGGAAGACTTGGGGTCTGCAGGATGCTTTCAGAGGGCATAGGGGTCTCCTTTTGTCTCGTGTTTTCGTTGCCGCCGGGCAATAAAAAAGGCCGCCCAAAGGGCGGCCTTTTTCATGTTTTCGGTGTGTGATTGATCTTATCTTCCCAGCGCCACGGCCACGTTGAGGCTCAGGCGCAAGTGCAGGCTGGCGTCATCCAGCGCCTGGCGGAAGCGTTGCTCGGCTTCCGTGCGGCTCTGGAACAGGCTGTCCAGCAGGCACTGCGTGCTGAACATGGTATCGGCGTTGCGGCCCAGGTCGGACACGGCGTAGCTGAACAGGTCGCCGCGGCGGGCGTCCAGTTCCCGCAGCATGGCCATGAACTCTTGCCGGAGGCCGGCCTCGCGCCGTGTCCAGTCCTGCCACAGCTCCAGCAGCGCGGCCTCCTGCGGGCCGGGGACGTGGCTCCGGTCACGGTGCGGCGGGTAGAAGCAGCCGTTGCGGTACAGGGGCAGGCGCTCCGGTTGCGGCAGCAGGGCCGGGGTTATTTCCATGCGGGTGAGGTAGGCCACGGCCTCGCTCATGCGGCATTGGGGCAATTGCTTGTAGCTGCCCAGACGGAAATGGTTGTTGAAGCGCGACCAGATCTGCGGATACAGGCCCTTGCTGCGGCGTTCTGCCGGGATGCCTTCCACCCTTGCCCGGACGATGGCCTGCAAGGTACATTGCTGGTCAGGGGTGATGGCGGCTTCCGCCGTCTGCGGGACCGGGCGTTCGGCGCGGCCGTGCATCCAGTAGTTCCACAGGGCGTCGTCACTTTCGGCCTGGTAGAGCTCTATCTTTGCCCGCAGCTCCGGCCGGACCTTTCTGGGATTGATGCTGTTGAGGTAGGAGGGCAGCTTGCGGACAGGCATGCAGAGCATTTCCTGCTCGCCGCCTTCCGAAGGTATAACGATGTTCGTTATACCCCACCGTTCTCTGTTGGTATTCAGCTTTTGGCATTGAGATTGCCACGCCAAGCCGATATTCTCCACGATGGGCTTCATAGGTGTGTAAGGCTGGCTTTGGTAGTCGATGCAGAAGATGGTGTCGCCGTGGAAGGTGACGGGAGAAAGCTGGCACATGATGGCCTCCTTACGTTGGGGATTGCGGAGAAACAAAAAAAAGGCGACATGACGCTCCCCAGCCGTAAGAGCTGCCGGGTCCTCGCGGATACCGGACGTCATGCCGCCAAAATTTGCCAACAGGCAAAGTGGCTTTGTTGTTTCTCCATCTGCAAAGCCGCGCCTTGGGGGCAACGGCAGGCGGCAGACTATCGCCTCTTACGGTTGGGAAGCTCAGAAGGCCATAGAATGCCGCCCTTGTCAACAAAAAAGGCCACCTTTAGGGTGGCCATGTATATATGGCAACGGTAATTTAATACTTAGAAATAGCTGAGTTTTACTTTTAGAATTTGACTAATTTTATTCAGGAAGATCAGCCCGTATAGCCCAAAGAAATTGGATAAATGTGAAGCATGGAATATTTAGTAACTGGCAAACATGGGGAATTTTTACCTCTTTATAATTAGAGAATGTCCGGCATACATCTTGCTATACTAGTTTTCTCCAAAGGATACAGGCCAAAGCAA
>NZ_JBNPNC010000078.1:0-7386 GCF_050314315.1 Desulfovibrio sp. SGI.102
ATGTTCGTAGCAGTCCTGACTGTGGAATTTGCCCTTGACGGCAACGACAACCTCAAGGCCAAGCGCCGTGTGGCCAACAGTCTGAAGCAAAAGGTACGCAACCGCTTCAACGTGGCCATCGCCGAGGCAGGCACCGAGAACAGCCTGACCCGCCTGCGGCTGGCCGTGACGTCCATCTCCAATAGCGAGAGCCATTTGCGCAGCCGCATGGACAAGTGCGCGCTGATGATGGAAGCCGTCTGCACCGAAGAAATGACCGACAGCGAGGTAGCGATCTATGCCGTTGATGACTGAGATACCCGAAAACTGGCGCGAGCCCGCCGCGCGCATGGTGACGAGCCTGCGCGGTCTGGACCGGGTGCTGGTGGCCGCCCATGTGAACCCCGACGGTGACGCCCTGGGCTCCATGAGCGCCCTGGGCTGGCTGCTGAAGGACATGGGCAAGGAATTCGTCCTCTACAGCCCCTCGGGCGTACCGGACTATCTGTCCTTCCTTCCCTTGCCCTGCACGCTGCTCACCAGCCTTGAGCGCCTGCCCTTCGAGCCCCAGGCCCTGGTCCTGCTGGACTGCGGCGAGCCCCACCGCCTGGGCGACGATCTGGCCGCGGCTCTGGAAGGCCGCTTTGCCGGGACGGCCATCGTCAATATCGACCATCATCTGGGCAGCGACGGCATGGGGACGGTCGACAACTGGATCGAGCCCGCCGCCGCGGCCACGGCCCAGCTGGCGGCCTATGTCTGCCTGGCGGCCGGTCTGCGGCCGGAGGGCCCGCTGGGCGAATCCCTGGCCCTGGGGCTGGTGACCGATACCGGCGGCTTCCTGCACGGCAGCACCACGGCCGCCGTCTTCCGCCTGGCGGCCCTGCTCAGCGACAGCGGCTGTGACATCCACAAGTTGCGCGAAAAGCTCGACAACAACTGGAGCCCGGCCCGCATGTCGCTCTGGGCCCGGCTCATGCAGCGTGTGGAGATCAGCTGCGACGGCCGCGCGGCCCTGGCACTGGCCCGTATGGAAGACCTGCGCCAGTGCGGGGCCCTCAAGGAAGATCTGGAAGGTCTGGTGGAGCAGTTCCGCCGCCTGCGCGGCGTGGAGGCCTCCGGCATCCTGCGGGAGGACGCGCCCGGCGTCTACAAGCTCAGCCTGCGTTCCACGGGCACCACGGACGTGCGTTCCGTGGCCGTGCAGTTCGGTGGCGGCGGCCACCGCAACGCCGCGGGCGGGACGCTGCGCATGGAAGGCGAGGAAGCCTTCGACGCCGTCCGTACGGCCCTGTGCCGCATGTTGCGGGGCTGATCCGGCCAGCCGTGAAAATGGAAAGGGACCGCGTTCGCGGTCCCTTTTTTTATGCGGATATGGCTGCGTCTCCCTGCTAGTCGGGGATGTAGCGGTTGATGGTGGCCGCGCCTTCTTCATGGGCACGGTAGTAGATGCGCAGCTCGCCTTTGTCGTCCAGCTCGAAGCGGGACTCCTGGACAAGGCCGTTGACCTCGGCCGTCATCAGCGCGGAAAGGATGTCTTTTTTATTGAGGGCCCGGAAGGAACCATAGGTGCCCTTGAGGGCCTCGATGATGTCTTCGGGACAGGCTTCGTCCACCGTGGTCAGATACTTGAGGATGGCAAAGTTCAGGGGTCTCATCCTACTGCTCCTTTCTGTGGAAGAGGGCCAGGGGGTTGGTGGCGATGGTGAAGATGCCCACGACCATCAGGACGGCGCCCACCCAGGCCACCGGCACCATGTTCCAGCCGTCCAGACCGAAGACGACGCCCAGGATGAGCCAGCAGAAGAAGGGCCCCCAGAAGGAATAGGCGCCGTTACAGGCCATGCCCAGGGCCGCACCGCACATGGCGTTGCCCCGGTACCAGCACATGAAGTTGAAGTAGCACAGGAAACCGGCCACCACGAACCACTTCATGGAATCCACGTCGGCAAGGGCCTTGCCCAGCATGGCAAAGCCGTCCGTCTGGCCGATCCAGCCCAGGATGGGCACCAGGATGATGAGATTGGAGATGCCGATGGTCACTTCACGGATGGTGATGCCCACTTCGGAATCGATGATGGACACCCCGTAACCGCACACACAGCCTTCGATGCCCCAGCCCAGAGCGGCCAGGAAGCCGAAGAACAGGCCCAGCATCATGTGGGGACGCGCCTCGATGCCGCCCATGCTGGAGAAGCCGATCAGGGCGCTGGCCGAAAGACAGATCAGGATGCCCAGCATCATGCGGGGCGTCAGGGGCTGCCGGAACAGGAAGCGGGCCAGGATGGCGCCGATGGCCGGGCACAGGGCGCTGATGGGCACGACGATGGAGCCGGCCATCTGCAGGCCCACCACATAACAGGTGGAGGCGAAGGGGCCGCCGAACAGGGCCGCCACCAGCATCATCATGCCGGGACGCGTCTTGAAGCTGCGCCCGAAGTCGCCCAGTTTGCCGCGCAGGGCCGCCATGATGAGCGCCCAGATGGCCGCACAGCCGTCAGTGAGGCCGGCGCCCAGGGCGCTCAGCAGAAAGAGGACCGCGAATTCCGACAGGCCGGAATTCTCGCCGTACCAGACGGCCCAGATGCCCATGGCCATGGCGTAGGTCATGAAGGCCGTGTACATGCCGTAGACCATACCGGACGAGACAGCCGTCAGGATGCCCCGCGTCTGGAAACTTTTTTTCATGGCCCGTCTGGCGGCCACGGCAGCCGCACTGGGAGCAGCACATTGTGTCATGACTCCTCCAAATGATCCCTTGCCGGGATCTCAGTAAGTTACAGTGCACATGGCGGCACCGGGCCTTCCCCGCCCAGGCGGGATACCGGCCCCGGTACCGGCAAGGACTGGCAGCGCCGGGAAGGGACGGCCCTCCCGGCATCCTTTCTTCCGCAAAACTAGGCCGTGACCACCGTGCCCAGCGGTTCGCCGTCCAGCAGATAACGGCGCAGGCTGGAGGGCTGGCGGCCATCCAGGATCAGGGCCCGGGAGCAACCTTCGTCCAGGGCATGCAGACAGGACTGCACCTTGGGGATCATGCCGCCGTTGATGACACCGGCCTCGATGAGCTCGGCGATGCGGGCGCGGTCCAGGGAGGGGATCAGCTTCTTGTCCGCATCCAGGACGCCGGGAACGTCGGAGATCAGCACGAAGTAGTCGGCATGCAGGGCCCCGGCCACGGCACCGGCCGCCGTGTCCGCATTGATGTTCAGGGCCTGGCCTTCAGGACCGGAGGCCACCGGCGCCACCACGGGCAGGAAGCCGCCGTCCAGCAGACAGGAGAGCACGGAGGCATCGACCTTTTCCACATCGCCCACCAGGCCCAGCACAGGGTCCTTCACCCGCGCCCGCAGCAGGCCCGCATCACGCCCGGAAAGGCCTGCGGCACGGGCGCCGTGCTGCAAGAAACGGCTGACCACGGTCTTGTTGACCTGGCCGCACAGCACCATCTCCACGGCCTGCATGGTGTCGGCATCGGTCACGCGCAGGCCCTTCTCAAAACGGCTCTCGATGGCCAGGCGGTTCAGCAGGGCGTTGATCTGGGGCCCGCCGCCATGCACCACCACCAGGCGCATGCTCTGCTGCAGAAATGCCATGTCGTCGGCAAAGGCCGCGTTCAGTTCGTCCTTGTCCATGGCATGGCCGCCGTACTTGATGACAACAGTCTGGGTGCTCATATCTTCTCCTTGAGGCACAGGCATGAAAATGCGGTAAGACCGCCTCACCGCTGTAGCACCCCCGGCCGGGGAGGCGCAAGAGGCCCGCCGCTCCCCATGTGCTGCCCGCCATTGCAAGGCAGGCGTATTGGGGTTATCCTGCCCTGCCTTACAGCCGCAGGGGCAAGGCTCCGCACGCCCCCTGCATACCGACCGCAAAATCACCTCGACGGCCTGCCGTCGATGAAGGACAGTACCATGAATAAAGTCGTTACCCGTTTCGCGCCCAGCCCCACGGGCCATCTGCACATCGGCGGCGCGCGTACCGCCATCTTCTGCTGGCTGCTGGCCCGCCACTTCGGCGGCGAGTTCCACCTGCGCATCGAGGACACCGACCTGCTGCGCTCCAAGCAGGAGTACACCGACTCCATCCTGGCTTCCATGCGCTGGCTGGGACTGGACTGGGACGGCCCCCTCAACTACCAGACCCAGCGCACCGAGCTGTACAACAGCTATGTGGACAAGCTGCTGGAGACCGGCCACGCCTACTGGTGCTCCTGCACCCCCGAGGAAGTGGAAGCCATGCGCGAAAAAGCCCGCGCCCAGGGCCTGAAGCCCCGCTACAATGGCTGCTGCCGTGAACGCAACCTGGGCCCCGGCGAAGGCCGCTGCGTGCGCCTCAAGGCCCCCCAGGCCGGCAAGGTCGTGTTCGATGACATGGTCAAGGGCCGCATCGCCGTGGACGTGAGCGAACTGGACGACATGGTCATCCGCCGCGCCGACGGCATGCCCACCTACAACATGGCCGTGGTGGTGGACGACTACGAAATGGGCATCACCCACGTCATCCGCGGTGACGACCACGTGTCCAACACCCCCCGCCAGATCCTCATCTACGAAGCCCTGGGCCTGCCCGTGCCCACCTTCGGCCATGTGCCCATGATCCTGGGCCCCGACCGCCAGAAGCTCTCCAAGCGTCATGGCGCCCGCGCCGTCATCGAATACCAGAACGACGGCCTGCTGCCCCAGGCCTTGGTCAACTATCTGGTGCGTCTGGGCTGGTCCCACGGCGACCAGGAGATCTTCACCCAGGAAGAGCTCATCAAATTCTTCGACGGTACCAGCCTCAACCCCGCTGCCGCCGCCTTCGACCCGGCCAAGCTGGAGTGGATCAACGCCCACTTCATGCGTGAGATGCCCCTGGACGAACTGGCCAAGCTGGTGCGTCCCTTCGTGGAAAAAGCCGGTCTGCCCGCCGATGTCGCCGACGACAAGCTGGCCGCCCTGTGCCACATGTTCCGCGAGCGCGCCGGGGACCTCAAGGCCCTGGCCGAATCCTTCCGTCCCCTGCTGGTCAGCGCCGACGAGCTGGCCTATGACGAAAAGGCCTGCGCCAAGAACCTGACCGATGCCAGCAAGGCCCACCTCAATGCCGTGGCCGAACTCTTCGCCGCCTGCGATCCCTTCGACGCTCCCGGCCTCGAAGCCGTCCTGCACGGTTACATCGAAGGCAACGGCCTCAAGTTCAAGGACGTGGCCCCGGCCCTGCGCACGGCCCTCATGGGCTTCATGGGCGGCCCCCACCTGCCCGAGATCATGGCCTTCCTGGGCAAGGACGCCAGCCTGGCCCGCATCCGCCGCGCCGCGGGCATGTAGTTTTGATCTGATCCGGGTGAGCTGTTGAGGGGAGAGACCCCTTTTGCTTGCGGCAAAAAGGGGCCTCCCCTCTCCCCCAAAACCCGCTCTTATGCGGCCTGTGGCACTCCCGGAAAAAGGTCCCGCAAGCGTACAAGACGCCTGCCCGCTCTTGCAGGCAGGCGTCTTTCATAACTGTCCGAAAACGTCCTTCCTCCGCATCATAACCGCACGTTTCCGCAGCAGGAGGCCCCATGCTTCTCGATCTGACCACCGTCATCGCCCCGGATCATCCTGCCTTGATCTGGGCCCGGCAGCAAGACAATGCCCACATAGCACTGGGTCATGTGGGCACGCACCTGGATGTCTATGAATGCCGCCACATCCCGCTGGAGGCCTTCCGCTGCCCGGGGGTGCTGGCGGATGTGCGACACACGGACGAAGCCGGTCTTGCGGATGTGGATCTGGACGCCATCCCGGCCCGGGCCTTCGTCCTTTTTCGCACCGGCCGGATCGAACGCCATGCATACGGGGAACCCGCCTATTCCATGACCATCCCCAGCTAGCCCCGGAGCTCATCGACGCCTTGCTGGCCCGGCGAATACGTTTCATCGGTATCGACGGTCCCGGCATCCGCCGTCACGCGGAACACGAGCAGGTGGACAGGCACTGCGAACGCCACGGTGTGCATGTCATCGAAAATCTTTGCGGCCTCGGCGATTTGATGCCGGGCAAGCCCTTCACGGTCTTCACCTTCTGGCAAGATGACCCGCAACGTACTGGCCTGCCCTGCCGCGTCATCGCCGAGCAGGACGTCATCATTTAGACAGGCCGCAACAATTTGCCGTGATACACCGGGACAAAGGTATGAAGGCCCCTGCGTCAACGGTCGATAATGCTCCGCCTGTTTCTTTCCCGGCAGAGTATCGCCGCCGGTCTGCGCCATCACCCCATGTCCGGGGAACGTCCCCCATAGAACAGGAAAACTTTTCCCCAAAAGGGAAAGCCTCCACATGGTCACTAGTGTGCCGCAATGGTGCCCAGATCAGCCCGTACAGAATAAAAGGGACTCTGTCTCCCCAGACACGAGTCCCTCAGCTTCATTTCCTTCCTCATATACCCCACAGCGGGAAGCACGCCCCGGAAGAGTCCGTGGAGGACGGCCCCTATCCTTCCTCCTGCCCTAGCATTTAGTCATCCATGTCCCCCAGCTTTCCTTGCGGGCCACATAGAGCAGGTGTTCCGTATCCTGCCCGTAATAATGCTTGCTGAAGCGTCCGCACAGTTCCATACCATTGCGCCGGGCCACCGCCAGAGAAGGCGTATTATCGTCTCTGATGCACGAAAAGACTTCCGGCATACCCAGTACGTCAAAAGCGAATTCCATGCACGCACGGGCCGATTCTGTGGCATATCCGCGGTGCCAGTAGTTCTTTGCCAGCAGATAGCCAACTTCCGGGACCTGCAAGGTCCGGGGCGTGGCATCGATACGCTCGCTGAGCAACGCGGAAGGCCCCTCCTCTTCTCCGGCCGGAGCTTGCCCGCCCTCCTCACCATCAGCCGCAGCGGTACAGGCCGTCACCCCCGCACAGTCCTGCATGGTGATGCCGCACTGGCCGATCATTTCGCCCGTTTCCCGCAGCTCCACGGCCAGGGCACCGTATCCCGGCACCACATAGCGGGCCTGCTGGCGCCGCAGCCAGTCCCAGACTTCCCTGTCACTGAAGGCATGCCCGTAGGCATACATCACCCCGGGATCCTGCAGGTAACGGCACAGGGCCGGGAAATCCGCATCCGTCATGGGACGCAGGCAACAACGTTCCGTCATGATCTCCAGCATCGATCCAGCTCCATCAGTAATATCTTGCGGAGGGCAAAGTGCCCTGTTCTTGTCCGCTTGTCCACAAGGATTTCAGAAAATATTCCAACAGGGAGCCAAGGGCCCCCAAAAAATCGCTGCATTACTCCGGCAGCCCACAACGCCACCTGCCTGGTTCGGTACGCCCCGCGATCCCTTGTCTGCCTCGCCCTCGCCGCAGCTCCATTGTGCTCGCGTATGGCCTTACGGAATGCCGGTCATCCGGCCTCACCGCAGGGCCCCTCATCCTCGCACAGA
>NZ_JBNPNC010000079.1:0-7319 GCF_050314315.1 Desulfovibrio sp. SGI.102
ACTATCTACGGCGTCACCTTGTACCGTTGCAGGCTCTTGGGCACCCACCATTCCTCAAAGTTGTACATAATGCCCGCCAGGGCGGGTTTGATGCCCATGAAGCGGTTCTGCACCACAGGCAGGGCATAGGGCACATAGAGGAAACAGTAGGGCTGATCCTCGTCCAGGATCTCCTGCGCCTGGTGGTACAGCGCGGTCCGGCGCTGACGGTCCGGCGTGGAGCGGGCCTCTTCCAGCACTTTGTCCAGATCGGGGTTCTTGTAGTGGATGAAGTTCAGGCCGCCGGGCACGGCCTGCGAGGAATGCCAGACCGCGAAGATGTCCGGGTCCTGGGTGATGGTCCAGCCCAGGATGATGGCATCGAAGCGGCCGGTATTCACGAATTCCCGGATGAAGGCGGCCCATTCCACGGTGCGGATGCGCACGTCGATGCCCACGGCCCGCAGCTGGCTCTGGATGATGGTGGCGGTGAGGATGCGCGGCTCGTTGCCCTGGTTGGTCAGGATGGTGAACGCCAGCGGCTTGCCGTCCTTGTCCAGGATGCCGTCGCCGTCACTGTCCGTGAAGCCCGCCTCGGCCAGCAGTTTGCGGGCCCTGTCGGGATTGAAGCTCACAGGGCGCAGGCCCGGATGATAGGCCCAGGTGCCCGGCTTGTAGGGCCCGAAGGCCGGTTCCCCCAGCCCCAGCAGGACGCCCTTGACGATGTCGCCCCGGTTGATGGCGCAGGAGATGGCCTGCCGTACCTTTTTATCCTTGAAGAAAGGATGTTCCAGATTGAAGCCCAGGAAATTGTAGACCGAGGCCAGATAGCGGTATTTGTGGAAGGATTCCGCCCATTTTTTCCCCGATGTCTGGCGCAGGTACTGCTGCGGGCTCAGCTCCATCACGTCCAGACGCCCGGCGCGGGTCTCCATGAACATGGTGGCCGTATCCGGGATGATGCGGAAGACCACCTCGCTGATGTGCGGCCTGCCCAAAAAGTAGGTGGGGGAAGCTTCCAGCACGATGCGTACGCCCGGCTCCCAGCGCTGGAGACGGTAGGGCCCGGCGCCCACAGGCTTGCGGGCGAAGGAGGTGGTACGGATGTTCTGCCCTTCCAGGATGTGCCTGGGCAGGATGGGATTCATCCAGGAAGACACGGCCCGGGCAAAGAAATGCTCGTAGCGAACCTCGAAGCTGTAGCGGTCCAGCACGCGGAATTCCTTGATCTGGAGAAAGTCGTCCGCATAGGGACTGCCCGTGGCCGGGTCGATGACCATTTTGTAGGTGAACTCCACATCCGCGGCCGTCAGTTCGGTGCCGTCTTCCCAGAGGATGCCCTTGCGCAGACGGAAGCGCAGCAGACGGCCCTCGTCTTCCATGCTGAAGGACTCCGCCGCCCAGCATTCCGGCTCCAGATCCTTGTTGAAGCGCAGCGGCGCCACATAAAGCAGATCCGCCACTTCGTGGGAGGCGGAGTCCGCCGTCAGATACGGGATGAGGTTGGAGGCCTCACCGATACTGCCCAGCAAAATGCGGTCGCCGTCCGTGGGGGGCATGCTGCCCTCCTCGTCATCCGCGGCGGCGGACAGCGGCAGACAAAGTAGCAGGAGGAGCAGAAAAAAAACTCTCCAGGTGGCGCTGCCCCCTGCCGGAGAGCCCTTGCCCGCTGCCCGGGAAGCCGCGAAAAATACCAACTTTTTTTTCATAAAATATTTTTTCATAAGTTACGCGCGTCTATTGCCATTGAAGTGATGCCTGTGATATTACTCCCAAATCTATTACTGCGATTTTTCAACGGAGCCCGCGCAGAAAACCGGGCCGCGGAGAGTATGCATGAGCAGATCTGAGCAGAACGTCGTCAGGGAGATGTGCCAGGCCTTCCTGCACGACGCCGTTCCGGAGTATATCCGTGATACGGCTTACTATATCCTGTCCGAAGGCGGGGTGCAAAAAATAAATATCCAGGAGGGCGAGACCTGGGAGGCGCAAGGCGTCATCCAGGGCGAAGACCTCCAGGTCTATACGCCCAGCCTGACTTTCTCCATCACGGATCGCAGCACCCGCCACCAGTGCAACTGTTCGGAATCCTTCACCAGCACATGCCGTCATGTGGCGGCCCTGGCCCTGCGTCTGCTGGAGGAACTGCGCAAGGAACAGGGCGACGCCGAAGAAGTCACGCCCCCTGCCAAGGACTGGAAGCAGAGCTTCCGCTCCTTCTTCTCCACGGACATGGAGCCCGAGCCCGGCAAGCACTACCTTATTTTCCGCTTCCAGCCGGAGCAGGGCCGTCTGCTGGTCTCCTTCTTCCGGGGCCGCCAGAACAAGTCCGGCCTGTCCAGCGTGCACAACGAGATCACGCTCCAGCAGATCATCAACAATCCCGACTGGTGCGAGTTTTCGCCCCAGCTGCCGCATGTGGCCCGTCAGATAGGCCAGCACCTGGACTATTACGGTCATCGTGTGGAGATCCCCGACGGTCTGACCTCGTGGTTCTTCTGGGCCGTACGCAAGGAATATTACCTGCTCTGGAAGGATACCGACCGTCCCTGCCGCATCGAGAGCACGCCCTTTGCCCTCAAGCTCAAGCCCAATTTCGATGACAACGGCTTCAGCTTCGACGTGCTGCTCAAGCGTGAAGGCCGCCCGCCCCTGCCCATCCGGGCCAACGGGGCGCCCAACGACCACCTGCATGGCGCCGAGGCCCCCGAGGACGCGCCCATCACCTTCCACGGCCAGATGCCGCTCTGGGTCTGTTACCAGCACAATTTCTATCCCGTACAGACGGGCCTGTATCCGTCGCTGGTGCACAACCTCATCTACGAACGCCCGGTGGTGCCGCAGGAAGAGATCTCCGAGTTCCTGGACCGCGTCTGGACGCGCCTGCCCTCGTCCGAACTCTACGAGCCGCAGCAGTTCCTGCGCATGATGGAGCCCGTGTTCCAGCCGGCCACCTACAATCCCAAGCTCTTCCTGGACGAGGAAGGCAGCCTGCTGACCCTGGAGATCGACAACATCTACCAGACCCGTCACGGCGAGTTCACGCTCAACGGCCCCAACCCCGATTTCCAGACCGGCAGCTACACCTACGAAGGCCAGACCTATCTGGTGCGCCGCCATCAGGAAGAAGAGGCCCAGCTCATGAACGAGCTGGCGGGCATGGACTTCCAGGCCCGTTCCAGCAAGCTGTGGTTCCTGGAGCCGGAAGAAGCCATCGCCTTCCTGCTGGACTCCTACCCCACGCTGGTGGAGAACTACCGCGTCTACGGCGAGCGCGCCCTTTCGCGCTACAAGATGCGCACGGCCAAGTCCTCCATCTCGGCCGAGGTGGTGAGCAACGAGAAGGAAAAGTGGTTCTCGCTGGAGATCAGCGTGGATTACGAAGGCCAGTCCCTGCCCCTGGACAAGATCTGGAAGGCCTGGACCCGCGGCAAGCGCTATGTGCAGCTCAAGGACGGCTCCTACACCAGCCTGCCCGAATCCTGGCTGGAAAAGATCGCCCACAAGCTCACGGCCCTGGGCCTGGACCCCAGCAAGCCGCCGCAGACCAAGTTCAAGCAGTTCGAGGCACCGGTGCTGGACAGCCTGCTGGAAGACCTGCCCGGCGCGCGCACGGACTCCTTCTGGAACAACCTGCGCGAAAAGATCCGCTCCTTCCGCGAGGTGCGGCCCGTACCGCCGCCAAAGGCGCTGCAGGCCAATCTGCGCAGCTACCAGCTGCAGGGCCTGTCCTACCTCAACTTCCTGTCGGAATACGGCTTCGGCGGCATCCTGGCCGACGAGATGGGCCTGGGCAAGACCGTGCAGACCCTGGCTTTCATCCAGCATATGGTGGAAAGCCGCTTCGAGGGCCCCAACCTCATCGTGGTGCCCACCTCGGTGCTGCCCAACTGGGAGCGCGAAGCGGAAAAGTTCGTGCCCGGCCTGCGCCGCCTGACCATCTACGGCACGCGCCGCGAGGGCATGTTCAAGCATATCGCGGAATCGGACCTCATCATCACCACCTACGCCCTGCTGCGGCGTGACCTGGAGGAGATGGAGAAGTACGAGTTCAACACCGTCATCCTGGACGAAGCCCAGAACATCAAGAACCCCAACACCATCACGGCCCGCGCCGTGCGCCGCATCCATGCCCGCATGCGCCTGTGCCTGTCCGGTACGCCCATCGAGAACAACCTCTTCGAGCTCTGGAGCCTGTTCGAGTTCCTGATGCCCGGCTTCCTCGGTTCGCAGCATGCCTTCCAGCGCGGCATCGTCAAGCCCATCAAGGACGGCGACGCCGAGACCCTGGACTACCTGCGCACCCGCGTGCGGCCCTTCATTTTGCGCCGTACCAAGGCCGAAGTGGCCAAGGACCTGCCGCCCAAGGTGGAAAGCGTCACCTGCTGCGCGCTGGAAGAGGCCCAGGCCGAGCTCTACGCCGCCCTGGCCCGCAAGCTGCGCGCCCAGGTGCTGGCCGACGTGGACGAAAAGGGCCTGGCCAAGAGCCAGATGTCCATCCTGGACGCCCTGCTCAAGCTGCGCCAGATCTGCTGCCATCCGCGCCTGCTCAAGATCGACCTGCCCGGCTTCTCCAACAACCTGCCTTCCGGCAAGTTCGACGCCTTCAAGGACATGGTCATGGAGATCGTGGAGGGCGGCCACAAGGTGCTGGTCTTCTCGCAGTTCGTGCAGATGCTCCAGATCATCCGCCAGTGGCTGGAGTTCTCGCAGATCCCCTTCTGCTATCTGGACGGCGCCAGCAAGGACCGCTTCGAACAGGTGGACCGCTTCAACAACAGCCCGGACATCCCCATCTTCCTCATCTCGCTCAAGGCGGGCGGCACGGGCCTGAACCTGACCAGCGCGGACTACGTCATCCACTACGACCCGTGGTGGAACCCCGCCGTGGAAAGCCAGGCTACGGACCGTACCCACCGCATCGGCCAGACGCGGCAGGTGTTCTCCTACAAGCTCATCTGCCAGAACACGGTGGAAGAAAAGATCCTCAAGCTGCAGGAAGCCAAGCGTGGCGTGGCCGAGGCCATCATCCCCGGTCAGGACACCTGGAAGTCCCTGACCCGCGAGGATCTGGAGATGCTCTTCGAAGTCTAGGCAATACCGCCGCAAACAGCGTCATCACACGGCGCGGAAGCAGGGCCCTGCCCCGGCTTTCGCGCCGTTTCCCGTTTTCGGGAGGGCCCGCCTTCCGCATATCCGGGCCGTACGGCAAGGCCTTGCCGGCGGCCGCCTTCTCCCCGGCACCCCCCATCCCTGAGAAGACACGACCGCGCCCCGTCCTCCTGCCGCAACGCTCACTGTCCCGCCGTCCCTTGGCATACGTCCCCGCAATGACGCTCAGCCCCCTTGCGCGCCTGTTTCGGGAAGGCTATGCTCCAGGCAGCCTCCGGGCCTTCATCCCTGCCTTTCCGGCCCGGGGACGCCTCTTTTTCCGGCAGACGCCTGCCAAGGAGACGCCGCATGGACGAAGCTCCCCCCACCACGCCCCGCACCCTGCTCTGGCGCGGCACACGCTGCCTGCGCAATGATTCTCCCACCCTGCGCCCCTGCGGGCTCCGCCGCCTCTGCCGGTTGTTCGGCATCGACCTGGCCGCCCGCCAGCGGGAAACCGATCTTGTCCTGTCCATCTTCGCCGGGCTGGCTCCCCAGCACGGTCTGGACAGGGACCTGGCCCCTCTGGCCGTGCTGGCCCATACCTTGGTGGAGCTGGGGGACGGGATGCCCGATGCGGGCGAGATTCTGCTCACCCATCCTCTCAAGCGCCTTGATGCCGCCGGCAACCGGCTGCTGGCCATGGTCCTGACCCTGCTCACCGTGGGCAAGGGCCGTACGGACAAGGTGGAGCCCCTGCTCACCGCCATGGGTTGTGCCCGCGACGATCCCCGGCGGCGTACCGCCGTGGTGCTGGCGGCCATCGTGCAGGTGGCCCGTTTCGCCCTGCGCTTCGATCCGCTGGAGATACGCCTGCCCGGTGAGCCCCCCGTCCTCTTCCTCATCCGGGTGCGCACGCCCCTGCGCCTGCGCAAGCAGCTGGTCATCCATGCGCCGCTCTGGGAACGCCTGTTCGGCAAGTCCTCCCTGGAATGGTTCTGGACCTTCGATGCCGATGCCGACGCGCCCGTCCCGGTCCAGGCGCCGCCTTCCGGGCAATTGTTCAGCAGCCATTTCAGCGCGTATCTGCAAAAGCAGGCACGGGCCCTGCATGAGCTGGCCCGCAGCGACAGCGCCCTGGACGAAGAGCCCATCCACGATGCCCGCGTCATCCTGCGCAGCCTGCTTTCCGTCTTCCGCAGCCTGAAGCCCTATCTGCGCAAGGACTGGCTGGCCTCTGTGGAATCCGACCTGCGTACGGCCCGCAAGCTGCTGGGCGGTGTACGGGATACGGACGTGCTTTTGGGACACATCAGGGACTATGCCTTGCGTCCTGTCCCTGCCGGTGCCGCCGAGACCGCCGCCGCAAGCGGACAGGCCCCGGAAGGTACTGCCCCCCTTTTCCGGCTGGCGGATCTGCCCGCCGGTCTGCGCAGCCTGTATGCCGCCCTGCAGGAAGAGCGCGCCACGGCCCTTTCCCGTGCCGCGGCCCATTATGCCTCGGACGCCTACCGGGAGCTGCTGCACAAGCTGGATGACAATGCCGCGGCCCAGACCTGCCGCCCCATGCTGGACCGCCGCGGCCGCGCCCGGCCCATGCTGCTGGCGGACATCATGGCGGCCGGTGTGGATCAGGCCACACGCGACCTTCTTGCCCATAACCGCTGGACGCACGGGCACCTGATCCCCGAAGACCTGCTGCACAACATGCGCATCGCGTTCAAGCAGTTACGCTATCTGATGGCCTTTTTCGGCAGCCAGGGCGGCAAGAACGGCGAACGCCTGATCCGCCTGTGCCGCCGCTGTCAGGAAAGTCTCGGCCAGATGCACGACAACGCCGTGGCCGCGGCCACGGCCCTGCGCCACTTGCAACACATGCCGGAGACCCGGCAGCATGCGGAGGATGCCGACGGCCTGGAAGAGTACGCCCGCTGGTGCGAGGACGAGATGCACCGCCATGCCATGGCCTTCCTGACGGACTGGGCGGACAACGGGCGGGACGAGCTTTGCCGCCTGACCCGCAAGCTTTCCCCGTCCGCAGGCGATCCGCTTCCCCTGCTCCGCCCGGACGACTAGCCGCGGGCTCCCGGACGCGCCAGCGCCCCGGGAACGTGCGGCCCGGCTGGCAGCCCCTGATAAAAAAGCGCCCTTTTCAGGGCGCAACGGCAGGAAACCGGCAGGGCGGGCCATCTGGTCCCTGCCCTCCGGCTTTCGGGGCCTTTGGCCCCTGTAAAAGATGCCTCCGCTAG
>NZ_JBNPNC010000080.1:0-7178 GCF_050314315.1 Desulfovibrio sp. SGI.102
CTAGCCGATACTGACACGCAGTTTCCATAACGAGACAACATTGCTCAGCAAAAGCAACCTGTCCGCACGATTCATCGACATGGACGCATCTTCCGGCTCATATGGCAGCTCAGTATCTGCCTGTACTTGAGGGAACACCTGCGCGGCATCCTCGCCTGCACGGACCGGAGATGCAAAAGTCAGACACAGCGAAAAACACGTTACGGACAACAACAGACGTGTGCATAGGCCTTTCATGGTTCTCTCCTCAGACGTTAAATATACTACCAGTTGGTAGCATGTTTACCCTGAAAGGGGACAACTATGCATCATCCTTGTGATGAAAACAGGACAAAAATCTAAGGAAAGGGCAGTCATCATGAATATGAAGCAGGCTTCTGACTCCCTTCTTCTGTTTCAAGGATTCTGTCATAGCATTTTGTGACGTTCAGTGCTGAAAGACCGCACCTTGGCCCCTCCCCTGCAAAGAATCTGGCGAAGACGCACGGAGCAGGCCAAGGTGATGCGCTAAGAACATCGTGCCCTGATGATTCCCTCTTCTTGCCTCGCTCTCCTGAAGACCTGCCTCTGGACAAGTCCATGGCACGCGAAGTCTGCATCGGTCCCCTGCCGGTATCAGCGCCTTTTAAGGAACAATCCCTCTGCTGTTGCCCCGTCTCCCACACGGTGTCGGCAGACCTTGCCATCCACATAGCTGGAAACAAGGAAGTCGCTGTACAGTGCTATTTCTATGGCACAGTTTGCGTCTTCTTCGATAAGTATGCGGTTGCCATGCAACCGTGCCACGCCAGTCTCACCAGACAAGGCATCCTCAGGAAAACAGGCTGTCCTGTAAAAGGGCGCTCCGGTCAGCCCTATGATGCGATACCTGACGGTCCCGTCATTATTGATCCGCAGGTTGACCGTGCCGTCATCGCACTTGTCCCCGACGCTGTAGGCGTATGTCCCGGAAGCATTCGCCGCATCGAATATCCAATCATAGGGGGGCATGTGTCCTCTTGACGGCGCTGATCTTGATGGGGAATTGCTTGCCGCTCTTGAAGCTGTACTTGCCTTCACTCTTCTCGATCATTCGCGGGCGGCCGGTCCATGTGCCCGACAGGACGCCGTCGGTGAGCGTGCCGGTGATGGTGCCGGAGATGTCCCCGTTGGGCAGCATCTCATAAAGACGGAAGGCGCCGTCGGCCTCTTCCCGGCCCAGGATGCGGATGGGCTTTCTGGCCTTGGTGGCCGTATAGACGATCTCCCCGGAGACGATGCCCTCCCGGCTGTCGAACCAGAGGGCCACGGGGATCTTGTTGTTGATGACGCCCTGGCCTTCATAAAAGCTGACCTGCGCGGCAGGGGCCGTGGCCGCATCCGCGCCCTTCTTCGGCGCCAGTTCGGCATCGATCAGGGCGGCGAAGCGCTGCTTCAGGCCCTGGGGAGCCTTCTGGCCATTGGCATCCACAGCGGCGATGAAGTCCCCGATCAGACGCCCGGTCAGAGTACCCTGATAGGTCTGGGCAAGGGAACCCAGTATCTCGTTCTTCTGCCAGTTCCACCGGTCAATGACCCCGTTGGGGCCACGCGACGGAACGCTCTTGAAGAACATCAGGTCCACGATGCTGTGATAGCGCTTGAGGGCATCAGGCGCATAGGGATTGCCCGCATGGGCGCGCAGGAACTTTTCCAGCTGCGCGGCCCATTCGGCCATGTGCAGATGCGGCCAGTACTTGTAGTATTCCTCACCGCCCAGATCCTCGTCGCTCATGGGCTGGGAGACCAGCACATCCACAAAGGCCCTGGCCGCCGGGCTGAAGTGGACATGCTTGTAGAAAGCGGCATAGTCCAGACGCAGGTAGGCCAGCCCTTCCTCCATGGTGGGAACGAGAGCCAGCGAGCCGAGGTAAGCCAGGAGCTTCTGATCCGCGGGCGTCAGCGAGCCCTTCTTCATCAGGGCCTGCTGCACCCAGCGTTGGAGCACGGGCTCCACGAGCTCCGAGATCTTTTCCTTGACCGAGTGTCTCCGGAGGTGGCTCAGGTAATCCACCTTCATGTCCAGCAGATAGCCCATGATCCGCCGTTCATCGTTCTTGTCGATGGCGGACAGCTCGTTGTTGCACAGCAGGACCCAGTGCTGCACGGCCTTCAGGGTGGCGGCCTCATCCACGGCCCCACCGCAGGCCACGTCGGCCGGGACGGGCGTCTTCAGCAGATCCACAGGGACGGCCTGAGCCACGGCCGCCCATCCCAGGAGTATCAAAACCAACGCAATGCATTTTGCCAATGAATGCATAGTTCCTCCTGATTTCAATTCAGTCGATTACGGTGTTGTCCAGGCTGTGCTTTCAGCCCCTTTTGCAGATATGATGAAAGATCCTCGAACAGGCCTATCATTCCGTTTTGGGGCCTTTCAGCCATCCACACTCCCATGCGTTTGGGAGAAGCTCCTCATCCAGCCATTATCCCATGGCCTGTTCCGTGAACTCAAAGCTCCTGAGCAGCAGCTTGCCGTCCTGATGATGCACGATGACGTGGAATGTGGCCTCTTTCCATACGATTTCCCCGCCGTCCACTTCCTTGAAGCGCTGGAGCCTGCCGAACATTTCCCAGTGTTTTTCATCTATGGGCTCCATCATCTCCACGTTGGCATAGCCTGGCAGTAAATTATCCGGGGACAGGTTGCATATATTGCCCGTTTTGTCGCTCAGCGCGCCAAAATCGAGAAAATAGCCGTTGCCGTCGAAATAGGACCCCTTGAAGGCCACGTGCTGGCTCACTTCCTGACCGAAAATGGTCCGGGCGGACTCCTCCACCTTCTGCTTCGGCACGAAGCCCATGTACCTTTCGGGGATACCCTGGAAGAGATCAGGGTCCATACGGCGATCCACACCACAGGCCGAGCCTTCGGACAGAATAAGGAAGAAGAGCGCATCCCGGCACAAGGCCTCCTGGGATTTGGGGGCACTTTTCGTCAGGCCCATGCTCCAGAGAATGAGCAGATTGTCCTTCATGACGAGCACTTCCGCCCGGGACGGGGCGTTCCCTTGCGCGGAAGCGGAGAGGGGACAGAGCAGCAGGCAGGCCGATACCACCAAAAGCAAGATCTTATTCATGATCCACCTCGCTGGGGAAACTTACTGCATGTCAAAGCCGAGGACATGGAGGCGCCCGCGGTCGTCCGGCATGCCGTCATTGCCGAAGAGAAGGGGGTGCCAGCCGTCGCAAAAGCCGAGGAAAAGGATGCGCCAGCAACCGTCCGTCCTCTTGAGGTGCATGCCGAAGTTTTCCCGTCTGCTGATGCGGCAGATATCGCCTTCCGCCTGCTCGGGGACACGTACCGTGCCTTCCATGATCCAGTTATCTCCGCCATGCTGGTACAGATTGATGGACAGGGCGAAGGCCCGCTGCTGATGGCGCAGGGGCCAGGACTGGAACATGGCGTCATAGTCGAGGAACAGGCCCTTTTCGCCCAGCAGGATGTAGTCGGCCTTGGGCAGGGCCGCCTTGTCGAAGGGCCAGCCCAGGTACTCCCGCGCCGTGGCCTCCAGGGCCGTGAAGGGAAGGTAGACAGTGTAGCGCTGCGGCACCTTGTCAAAGACGCGTATGCTCTTCCGGTCTTCGGGGGTGGCGACCATCTCCGGGAGGAGACGTTGCGTGCCGGCATCCGGGTCCACCAGCTGGAGGACGAGGCGTGCCACAAAAGCGGGAGAGAGCTGTTCGTCTTTCACAAGGCCGAAGGTCTCATGCGGTGCCTTGTCTCCGGGCTGCTTTTCGCCGATGCCGACATGCAGTGTCCAGAGCCGGGCCACAGTGTCCTGCAGGAGCAGGAGATCGGCGCGGCTCATCTCCGAGGTATCCTCATGGGCACGGGCCGGGGCCGCGATGGTCAGACACAGGGCAAGAAACGCCACGAGCAGCAGGCGTGTGCGTATGCCTTTCATGGTTCCCTCCTCAGGCGTTGGATAGGCTGCCTGTTGGGAGCGTCATAGCCTGACACGGGATGACCATGCATCATCCTTGCGATGAAAAACGCGCAAAAAGTCGAAAAAACGTGTCATCATGAAGATGAAAAGAGCAGAGCCCCCTGTCCGGGGGCTCTGCTCTTTGGGGATCGGGGTACTCAGCCTTGCTGCCTGCCCGTCATCATCTGGATGTAGACCATCATTTCCTTGTAGGAAGTGACGTTGAGCTTGGCGTAGATATTCCGGTTATGCGTGCGGATGGTATTGATGGACAGATTGAGCTTGTTGGCGATCTCATGTGAGTTGAGGCCGGTGATATAAAGATCGAAGACGATGCGTTCTGTTTTCGTCAGGGTCTCTATCTGATTGACGAACATGCGATATGCGCTCAACTCCACCTGGTCAGCGTCGCGCATTTCATGGGCGTTTTCTCCCATCTGGCAAATGAGTTCCTGCTCTCTGGCCTTCATGAAGGCAATGAGTTCATCCAGCTCCCGGATCTGGGTCGTGCCGCCTGAGCCTCCTTCCTCCCTGGCATTGCGTATGCCCTTCAGGACAGGTGCCGCGTAACAGCGGGAAAAGAATATGGCCAGCAACAGGGCGATGGCCAAAAAGATCATCAGGAAAGACGCCACAAGGATATAACGATGCATCAGCATGCTTCGTTCCCGCTGCTGGGGCAGCAATACCGCGGCAACCCAGGTGGCATCTTCGCCAAAAAGCGGAAGCGGCGCCAGCCGCAACGGCTTTTCCCTGCCCACAAAGACGATCTCGCCATCGCTGTAGCGGTTGTAATCTTTCTCTGCAGTGACCTTGTAGACGGAAGAGTCCTCCGGGATGGCCAGGGCAGGCCCGTCCTGAAAACCAGCTCCGGTGTCCAGGCTCACTCCCCCCTCGGTATCTTGCTGCCGCAAGGCTAGGACCCCTGTCAGACCGGCCAGGGGAGGCGAAAGATGTGCATGGGCCAGCTTGAAAAGCAGACTGCTGATCTCAAGGCCACAAACCCCGTATATCTCGCCGTTCTCCCCGTACATGGGGATGCAGATCAAAAGCACTTTTTCCCATGTCCCGCGCAGATAATGCGCCTTGGCAAAAAAATAGCTGTTTCTCGGGGCCTGTTTTGCCTCCTGGAGCAGTTCATCCCATTTGGAGATATGGGAGATGTCAAACTCCATGTCCCAGTTATTGTGGATGGCAAAGCGATAGCGGCTGGCAATCTGCGGCATCCCGCGCAACCAGGCCACAGGCGCCTTTACCGTATTGAAATTAACAGGCGTGTTGATCTTCAGATAGACACCGCAGCGCGACGTGGCTGCCTTGGGAAGCGAGCTGTTGAGCGTCGCTTCCAGGATGATGAACGCCCCGGTGGAACGGGATTCCCTCAGGCTCTGGATCAGCAGGGGGATGCTTTCATACTCCAGCTTGCCTATGAGCTGCGCATTATCCGTCACGTCGCTGAACGCAGCGTTGTTCTGGGCCAGGGTCTTTTCGACAACACGCGTCAGCTCAGGAGCAAGCCGCTGGCTGGCAGCGACGATATTGCCCATATGCAGGGAAATATTTCTTTCATATACAGTAAGATAGTCATCCATATCCTCGCCTATCTTCTTTTGGGAAGCCGGCAGGAAATCAAAGATGAAAAGCAGTGTCAGCAAAATAATAAGCAAAATAAGGACAAAAGACAAAAAATACACACCAAGACGCACCCGCAAGGGAAGCTTTCCTGCTCTAAAAGAAAAGAGAGTAGGTTGTAAAAATCGCATGACAGCTATTTATCAATAAAAAGGTACGTCTAAGTGTTTCTTCATCTGCATCAGCGTTGACCGGACAACTCTGTCAGAGTTGTTGTCAACACTGAACCATGTTCCACGATATGTGGAAAGGACATCACGCAGGGCCATCCCAAACCGCTTTTCCAGTTCGCCATAATGTTCAAAATCAGGAGCGGGAACAAACGTGGACGTTTCATAAAGTGACCGCAGTACCTTGTAAGCTTGCCAATAGCGATCATTAAGAAAATCGGCCCGGTTTGCCTGCATCAGCTTCTGGAAGGCTTCCTTGTGAACAGGCATGTACCCTCCCTGTATGGTGAGGGAAAGATTGACTTCCAGACTGGTGATCCACTTGCAGAATACTGCGGCAGCGTATTCCTTTTTCGGGGTGGAGGCACATGCGTACAGAGCGGAGCCCCGCTGGATGTCCAGCCGTTTTGCCCCTCCGAAACGCGGGTCGGGAAGTACCGTCAACCTGAGCGGGAGGGTCGTATTGTCCCTCAATGTAAGGGTATCATTGAAGTAAAGGATGGCGGCGGAAGAACCTACACCGCACACGACCTCCCCCATCATCATGACGGTGCTGTTATAGCCGGGATTGAGCCACAGCTGTCCGTTGGCTGCGGCCTTGGCCAAAGGACGCCAAATCTTCAGCAGGACAGGATTGTCCCAGCGGATGCATCCTTTCTCGAAAAAGGGTTCTCCCAGCGCCTCCGAGTTGAGCATGGCATAGTGTATCCAGTCGTCATACATGAAGAAAGACTTGCCGCCGGACCATTCATGGTAACGGTCGGCCGCACGGAATATGCCGTCCATTGTCGCGAGATCGGCATGCGTTATGCCCGTTTCCCGGCTGAAGGGCTCAAAAAGGGTGTCATTGACATAGAGAAGATTGGTGGATTTGGCAAAAGGGAACCCGTAAAGCGCATCGCCTATCATGCCTTCTTCAAGAAAGGCCGGAACATAGTTCTTCAGCTCCTCTTCACTGAAATACTTTTTCCAGTCCAGAAGCCTTGCGCTGTCGATCATGGCCACTGTTTTTGGGTAGCATGTGAAAAGGTCAGGCGGTTCTTCACTTCCCGGATCCTTACGGGCTGACGCCACGAGCTCGTCATGGATGGTCCAGGTACTGCTGACGGAAGTGACATTGATGATGATGCCCTGCTCCTTCCCCACCGTCTGGTTGAAACGGTCGATCAGCATATTCATGGGGGAACGGGCCTGTGCGCCATACACATGCCACATGGTCAGGGTGACGGGCTTGTCAGGATCAAGCGGAGAATCGGTACAAGCACAAAGCAGAAGGACATGCACAGCGAGCATGACTCGCAGGAATGTCCGGCAAAGCACTCTTGCACATGCCGCCGGCTTTGCATCCGGCATCGTGCCGTGCTCCATATTGTCCTGCCATACGCGCATAACCAGTTCCCCGAAAAAGGCCAGAAAAGTTTATCTTATT
>NZ_JBNPNC010000081.1:0-6907 GCF_050314315.1 Desulfovibrio sp. SGI.102
AGACTGCCTGTGATGCAGGCAGTCCTGATGAGCGGTTTTGGGGGAAGGAGGGGGCGAGGGGAGGGAACAACTTTTTTCCGCAAGGAAAAGGGGTTTCCTCCCCCTTCATTATGCATCGTGATGCTAACTCGTACGCAGCAGGATCATGCCGATGATGAGCAGTCCCATACCGGCAAAGGCGCAGGGCTTGAGGCGCTGGCGCAGGAAGAGCCAGCCGCACAGCGAGGTGCCCAGGATACCGAGGCTGCCCCACATGGAGTAGGCCACGGCCAGGTCCATATACTGGACGGCCAGAGAGAGGCAGTAAAAGGCCAGACCGACCAGGGCCAGAGCGGCAATACCGATCAAGCGCTTTTTGAAGCCATCAGAACGGGCCAGCATGAGGTTGGCGGCCACGTCCAGAGCCGCGGCTGCGGCCACCAGGCCAGCGGAAAGGATGAGATGCAGTGTTTCCGTATTCATGGGGAGCTCCTTCTAGCTGGCGGTGCGGCTGGTATCGGAGGACGTATCCTTGTCCTGGACGGTGCCGTGATGGACCAGCAGGGCGCCGCTCAGGGCGCAGAGCAGGCCGGCCAGGCGCTGCAGGGAAAATGGCTCGTCCAGGATGTAGATGCTGGAGAGCGTGATGAGCGCCAGCCCCAGGGCCTCCCAGAAGGCAAAGGCCACGCCTACGGGCAGGCCCGTGGTGGCTTTGGCAAGGGAGTAGTAGGAAAGCCCGATGGCTATCCACATGAGGACAAGGCCGGCGAGGGCAGCGTGGGCAAAGCTCCAGCCAAAGGAGAGCTTCATGACCGTGGTACCGGCCACCTCAAAAACGATGGCCGCCAGCAAACAGAGCCAGTGATAGGGACGTGTGGGATTCATGATGCACCTCTCAGGATATGCGGTCGAACGCAAAGGGCTCCGCAACGGCATTGCGGAGCTGCTACAGACGTGCCGGTCCGGAGCGGACCGGCAGAAAGGGCATCAGGATTACAGATGGCTGCGCCAGTGTCGCTCTGCCATGACGGCGAAGAAAAGCCGGGAGAGTATGAGCAGAGGATGTTGCATCTTTATATGATAGGCCAGAAGTAGAGATGAGGCAAGTTTGGTGCGGGAGGCCCGGATAAAGGCCCTGGATGAGGACGCAGGGGCAGGAAAGAGGTGATGCGGGTCTCTCTACTTATCAAGTGCAGCAAAGTAAGCCGAGAGCCCATGCAGGACGAAAACGTAGCCGGTTGATAGAGGGCGGAAACAGGTAGCGCTGCATGCAAAGCAGGCAATCTGAAGGACGGCAGATTCGGGCAAGGGGACACGAGCGCGGATGACAAAAAAGGAATCCTGCCAGAGCCGGGCATCCCATCTGCATCGGGGAGAGCAAAGACATAAAAAAGGGAAGGAGATGGTATCTCCTTCCCTTTGCTGTTTGCGGTATCCTGAAAGCTACTGCTGGGCAGCGATCCAGGCGTTGGCTTCCACAAGGTCAAGGGTACCTTCGTACAGGGCCCGGCCGCTGATGGCACCTTGCAGATTGGCCTGCGTACTGAGCGGGTACAGGGCCTGTACGTCAGCCAGCGTGGCCACGCCACCGGCGGCGATGACCGGCACGGTGGAGGTCTCGGCCAGATGGCGCAGGGCCGTCAGGTTGACGCCGCACTGCATGCCGTCACGCTCGATATCCGTATAGATGATGAAGGCCGCGCCGTCTTTCTGCAGGCGGGGCAGGACATCGTCCACGCTCAGACCGGCATCGGCCACCCAGCCCTTGGTCTTGAGGCGTCCGCCCTCGGCATCGAGGGAGACCCCGATCTGCCCGGGAAAGGTCTTGCAGAGGGAAGCAAAGGCTTCGGGCTGCTCCAGGGCCATGGTACCGATGATCAGGCGCTGCACACCGGCTTCGAGATAGGCACGGGCCGTCTGTTCGTCACGGATGCCGCCGCCCAGCTGCACGGGGATATCCAGCTCCCGGCAGATGTTGCGCACGATGTCCCGGCTTTTGGGCAGACCGTCGAAAGCGCCGTCCAGATCGACCACATGCAGCCAGCGGGCGCCCTTGTCCCGCCAGGCCACGGCAGCGGCCACAGGATCGGGGGAAAACACGGTGCTCTCGTGGGCACGTCCCTGTTTCAGGCGGACGGCCTTTCCGTCCTGGATGTCGACAGCGGGAAAGATAATCATAAGTTCAGATCCTTTACAGCCTTGATCATGGCTTCGCGGGCCAGCTCTTCAGCAGTGACCCACTTGCCCTGGCGTTTGAAAAAGTCGCCCACGTTGAGCAGGTTTTCCGTCAGGCCCTGCTGCTCGACCTCGTAGACAGAGTGACCGATGATGTTGCCTTCCTTGATGTTCAGCAGGAAGAACTCCAGCCGCACATGGGCGGGTTCGGTGACACCGGCCGCCGAGCCCTGACGGTCCCGCCAGGTGAGGACCTGCGGGATGAACAGGATGTCCGCCGACGTCTTGCGGGCGTATTCCACCCACAGGGGCAGGGCCTGGGGACGCTCCGAGGTGTGGAAACGCTTCAGGTCCGGCAGGGGACGGGTACGGGGCAGGAAGTCATAGGAACGTTTGGTCGTGGTGTACAAAACATCACGCAGCTGGCGGTCCTGGGCGATCAGCACGTCACGGGCGGCCAGGGCCTGCGGCTGGGGAAGCTGGCCCATGATGAGCTGGCTGATGTCGCGGGGCTGGGTGAAGGGCGCCACCGCGATCTTGTACTGATGGGACAGCGAGCGCGGCACGTCCGCCGTGCTGGCAGGTTTGCGGTTGCAGCCGCCCGTCAGGACCAGCAGGGACAGAAGCGCACACAATATCCACAGGAAACGGTTCTTCATCAATCCAGCCCTCCCTTGGTGCTGCGGATGACGTTCCCGCTACGCCGGACCGCCTGGGCGAGCGCCAGGCCCAGGCTTTTGGCGACGGATTCCAGAAGGTGATGGCCATTTTTGCCATAATGCATGGTCACATGCAGATTGCAGCGGGCGCTGCTGGCAAAGGCCTTGTAAAACTCCCGCCAGAGGTCTTTTTCCTCCCCGGCGATGACCGGGGGCAGGAGTTCATCACCGCGCCATTCCAGCCAGGGGCGGCCGGAAAGGTCGATGGTGACATCGCTCAGGGCCTCATCCATGGGGACGCGGCCGTAGCCCACACGGGCGATGCCCACACGATCCCCCAGGGCTTCCAGCACGGCCTGGCCCAGGACCAGGCCGATGTCCTCGGCGCTGTGATGGGCGTCGATGTGCAGATCGCCCTGACAGCGCAGGTGCAGGTCCATTCCGGCCCAGAATGCCGTCAGGGTCAGCATGTGATCCAGCATGCCGAAGCCGGTCTGGATATCGGTCTTGCCCGAGCCGTCCAGAGTAAGGCTCAGACTGATGTCGGTCTCGGCGCTTTTACGGGCATGCCGGGCCGAACGCTGGGGCAGAGTCGCTTCCATCATCATTCCTTGTCCTTGGCAGGCGTTGCGGGATCGTCGTCAGCGGCAGGGACTTCCGCCACGGAAGCGGGATCGTCCTGCTGTTCCGCAGGTGTGGCCGTATCGGCAGCATCGGGCGCGAGGCCTTCCTGCTCCACAGGATGGTCCCCGGTCCCTTCGGGGAGTTCCTCGGAAGTCCCAGCTGCTTCGGTCGTAGAGATTTCAGCCGTCTCCATGGCGGGGGCGGGCGTTTCTTCTTCGGGCGGCATACGCTGGGCGTCGTCATCGCTCATGGCAGCCACCGTGGCGGCAGCTGCGGCAGTGGCCGCGACCGTCGTGCCGTCCGGTCCTTCGGGAGCGGGAGAGGCGGGCGCAGGGTCGGCCGGAGCGGGATCGCCGGGCGTCCCTTCTTCCTCTTCCTTCTTTTCCTTCTTCTTGCGGCCAAAGGCCGCAGCCACGAGGATGCTGATCTCATAGAGCAGCAGCATGGGCATAGCCATGAGCAGCTGGGAGACAACGTCCGGCGGCGTCAGGATGGCGGCCACGATAAAGATGCACAGGACGGCATAGCGACGCGCCTTGCGCATCATCTGGGCCGTGATGAGCCCCATGCGGGAAAGGAAGAAGGAGAACAGGGGCATCTCGAAGATGAGGCCGAACGCCAGGAGCAGCTTGATGACGAAATCAAGGTAGTCCGTGATGCGCGGCATGGCCTGGATCTGCTCGGACGAGAAGCCCAGGAAGAAATTGAACGCGTAGGGGAAGACGATGAAGTAACAGAACACGCCGCCACCAATGAAGAAGATGGCGGAAAGCAGGGCGATGGGCAGCAGGCCCTTTTTCTCTTCCTCGTACAGCCCGGGGGAGATGAAGGCCCAGATCTGATAGAAGATGTACGGGCTGGTCACGAACAGGCCGGTTACGAAGGCCACGAACATGCGCACGAAGAAGGGTTCGGGCAAGGTGGTGTACATGGCCGTGCCGTGTGCGGGCAAGGCGCTGAGCAGCGGGGCCGTGATGAAGTTGAAGATGGGCTCGACCACCGTCCAGCAGAGCAGGAAGCCCACACCGGCGGCGATGAAGCAGCGCACCAGGCGCCAGCGCAGCTCGTTGAGATGATCCATGAGGCCCATGGTCTTTTCTTCGGGCTCGGGCGTCCCACCGGTACCGGCAGCAGCCGTGGCAGGCGGGACGGGCGGCTGGCCTGCGTCATCACCACCTTGCGGTGCGGGAGCGGCCACGGCATCAGGAGCCGGAGCTGCCGTATCCGGCAACGGGTCGGCAGGGGCGTTTGCCGCTGCGGGGGCAGCATCGTCTGCCTGAGCTTCGGGAGCGGGGGCGGCAGGCTGTTCCACAGGGGCGGGGGCTTCCTCGGCTTCGGCCCGGGCCTTGGCAAGTGCCTGGGCCAGAGGGCTGTCCGCCGGAGGTTCAGGGATGGCGGCTTCCCCGTCCTGAGCAGAGGGCACGGCGCCTTCCTGTGCGGTCAGGGGGGCCGTCTGTTCCGGTCCCGTAGCGGAGGCCATGACAGGAGCGGCCTTTTCCTCAGCCGCTTCGGGCAGATCTTCGCCTGCTGCGACCGTTTGCGGGGCCGCAGAAGAGAGGGGAGCATCCTGTTCGGGAGTCGTGACCGTGACGGTCAGATCCTGTTTGTCCTGGGTGGTGCTCATGCTTTTGCTCCACTGGCAGGCGTGGCGGCACTACCGGCTTCGGTCTGGGCCTTGGCAAGGGCCTGGGCCAGAGGACTGTCCGCAGGCGGTACGGGCGCGGCAGAGGGGACGACTTCCGGCTGGACAGCAGGACGGGCCGCGGTCTCCGTTACCGCAGGTGCGGCAGCGGGTGCCGCCTGGGGCTGGGAGGCTGCGGGCTGGGCCGTTGCCTGCGTCTGGGCGGCTGTTTTGGCCGCGTGTTCAGCACGAGCTTCGGGGCTGAAAAATTCCTTTTCAGCTTCCTGCTTGCGCTTGAGGTGTTCCTCCTGCTCCACTTCGGCATTCAGCGTGCGCTGAAAATCGGTGGAGACGCGGCGGAATTCACCCATAGCCTTGCCGAGGGTGCGGGAAACACTTGCCAGACTCTTGGGCCCCAGCACCACAAGGGCCACAAGAAGGATAACCAGAAATTCCGTACTGCCGATACCGAACATATCTTCCTCTGCTGTTAGTCCTGAGCGTCATGGACGCGGAAATGCTAAAACGCAAAATTACCTGAGCCCGCAGGCCTTGTAAAGTACGCCTGCCGCCTGCCGCATCCACTCTTCCGCAGGCAGGACGTCCTGTGGATGAAGGCAGGATACTGCCTGGATGGCCTCATGTCCCGATGCGGGATGTCAGGGCCGCGCGGTACCGCCCTGCAGCAGCATGGGCTGCCGTGCCAGCCAGTCCATAGACAGGCGGGTGATGTCCTTGATGAGGGAGAGGTTCGTCTCGGGGCTTTCCAGCGAATTGCAGAGGAAGACCGCCAGGGCCACATAGCGCCCATCGGGCAGGCGGAAAAAGGCCAGATCGTTGTCCGCAAGCTTGAGTCCCTGGGGCGTCCTGTCGGAAGAGCCGGTCTTGTGTCCGGCGGTCAGTCCCTGCGGCAGGCCCTCAAGGATCTTGCCGGGCAGGGCGGGCGTCCCGGCCATGATGCCGGTCAGGAAGTCCTTGTGCTCCTGGGAGAAGTCCGGGGAGCTGAAAAAGCCCAGCAGCATCCGGGCCATGCTGCGCGGCGTGCCCCAGTTGGCATACTGGTTGTAGATGTTCAGGTGCATCCAGTCTTCATTATGACCAATGAAGACGCTGTCCGCCCCCAGACGGCGGGCGCAGGCCTCCACCACGGCCGGGCCACCCACATATTCCATCAGGATGTCGCAGCCGTTGTTGTCGCTGAAAGTGACGGTATACCGCAGCAGATCCTCCAGGCTGACTTCCATGTCGCGGCGGCCACGCTGGTCGCGTAAAGGGCTGTGGGTGCCGGTGTGGAGTTGCTCCGCCCGCACGGGGAGCATGGTCGTCAGTGTGGCCTGCTCGTGCTGCATCTTTTCCAGCACAGCCACAGCCAGGGGAAACTTGATGACACTGAGCAGGGGGAAGGGCGCATCCATGTGGACACCGGCGCAGAGGCCGTCTTCGGTGAGCAGGGCCACACCGGCCAGGGCCTTTTTGTCCCGCATGAGGGTATGGATGTCCCGCTCCAAGGGCAGGGCGTCCACGGCGGCTTGCGGCGTAGCGGGCAATCCTTCGGCCGCCTGGAGAGGCATGGCAGGGGAAAGCAGTGCCAGGGAAAGCAAAAGGGCAGGGAAGATGCGTGACATGGAAAGCTCACAGGGATGCGGTGTTCTATGGAGATACCCGAAGATACGGGCTGGCCTCGTCATATGTTTTCGGGAGGATAGGGACTGGCTTCAGCAAGGACAAGAGGAAAATGTGCCCCGGACAGGGGCGTACTGTACCGGAACGGAAAGCGGAGTCCAGCGGGGCCCAGGGCTCTGCCCAGCGGCGGACGACGATGATAGCTCGATATCGCCGTCAGGTGCGG
>NZ_JBNPNC010000082.1:0-6816 GCF_050314315.1 Desulfovibrio sp. SGI.102
TCAGGACTGTCTTGATCCTTCCGGCGATAGGGAAAGGTCTCATAGCTGGTTGTTTTGGAAAAACTTTCAAGAGAACAGGGAGGGTACTTTACTTTGTATTCCTTCCTTCGTATGCTCAAAATATATCTGGTGTAGTATTTCTGGAGAGAATATGGATAGTTGGCGCATGCTTCTGTCTGGTCTGACCTGACGCTGTCTGTGGTGGGGCTGTATGTCCTTGTCGCCGCAGACGGTTTGCTGACGCCTGTTTTCCGTCGCCTTTCTCCGGGCAAGCTCGCAACACCCCATCACTTCCGCGCAGTCTCGCGCGGTTTTTTTGTGCCCAACGGCAGGATGGCCTGCCGTTTTGCGACCATGGTGGTCGCATCATCACAAAAAGGGGGTTGCCCATGTTCGTTCCGTCCACCCTTCGCAGGCTGGCTTTGGCCGGCATCGCTGTGCTGGGTCTGTGTTCCATGTCTGTTGCCGCTGAACTGCCGGCCTTCAAGACTGGTTTCATCTTCACCACCCACCATTCCCCATTCCAGGTCGCAGCTTCACGCGGTGAGGCCTTCCGCGATCTGGGCGTTTATCTGAAGCCTCTTGTGGAACGCGAAAGCTACGAGCTCATCAAGGACGGCAAGCCCATTGCCATCCTCGATCTGGTCGTGGCCAAGAGCGGTTCCGAGGCCGCCACGCTTTTTGCCCAGAAGCATCTGGATATGGGCATCGCCTCCATCACGGCCATCATGGCTGGCATCGACAAGGGGACGCCCATGAAGATCGTCTGCCCGCTGCAGACGGAAGGCATGGCGCTGGTGGTGCCCAAGGATTCTTCTCTGACCAGCTGGGAAAGCCTGCTGCAGCGGGTGAAGGACAGCAAGGAGCCCGTCAAGATCGGCTTCCATTCGCCTACCAGTGCCCCCAAGATCGTGCTGGAAGGCGCGCTGGTCAAAGCCGGGCTCAAGGTGACGCTTGATCCTTCGGACAGCAAGGCGGATGTCCTGCTGGTGGACCTGAAAGAGACCAGTAACCTGCTGGCCTCCCTGACCGCCGGACAGGTGGAAGCTGTTGTCGGTCCTTCGCCCTTCCCTGAAGTGGCCCAGACGCGCGGTATCGGCAAGGTACTGGTCAATCTGGGCGAACTGCCTCCCGCCGGGCAGTGGGCCAACTTCCCCTGCTGTGTGGGGGTGGCCTCTGAAGAAATGATCGCCAAGCATCCTGAAGTGGTCCGGGCTTTCGTAGCCCTGATCTCCCGCGTGGGGGCCTGGTGCAATGCCCATCCCCAGCAGGCCGGTGAGGTCGCCGCCCAGTGGATCGGTCTGCCGCCCGAGGCCGGGCGCAAGTCCAGCCTTGTGTTCCTGGGAAGCTTCAATGACAGCTGGCTGCGCGGCGCGGATACCTATCTGCGTATCCTGGACAGCATGAACAAGTTCAGCGGCAGCCTGCGCCACAAGACCATGGAGCAGGCCCGCCCCCTGCTGATCAACGATTCGTTCCTTGATACCGGAAAATAGCCGGATCTCTTTGTAACCGCCGTTCCTTTTCCTGCGGCAGGGATGAGCCTCTGCCGCAGGCCACTCATTGCTTGCAGGTCGACTATGCCGGGACGAATCATCTTTTGGGCGGCGCCTCTTCTGGTGCCTGTGCTCTTCTTTATCGTATGGGAATCCATGGCGACACTGGTGGGCAACAGCCTGATCCTTCCTCCGCTGGAGGAGATCGGGGCCTTGCTGGCGCACCCGCTGGACAATGTCATCGCCATGGGCACGCTGGCAGGCAATATCGGCATCAGTCTGGTTCGCGTCCTCTGCGGGTATGCGGCAGCCGTGCTGCTGGGAGTGCCTTTGGGAGTGGCCATGGGCTATTATGCCGGTCTGCATCGCCTGCTCAATCTTTTTCTGGGCATGTTCCGCCCCATCCCGCCTCTGGCCTGGGTACCGCTGGTGCTGGCCTGGTTCGGCGTCAGAAGCCTGGCAACGGCCATGGGCCTGCCGCGAAGCGAATTATATTATTATCTTAATAACTTGAAGATATCCATGCTGTTCATCATCTTCATCGGCGCGCTGTTCCCTATCCTGACCAGCGCCGTGCATGGTGTGCAGACGGTCAACCGCACGCTGGTGGATTCGGCCCGGGTTCTGGGGGCGTCCGAGCGGGACATCTTCACCAAGATCCTGCTGCCCGCCGCGGCTCCGTCCATCGTCAATGGCCTGCGCATAGGTCTCGGGGTGGCGTGGATGTGTTTGGTCTCCGCGGAGATGCTGCCCGGCAGCCTTTCCGGGGTGGGCTATCTGATCACACATGCCTATACTGTGGGACGCACGGACGTGGTCATTGCCGGCATGATCAGCATCAGTGTGGTGGGAGCCTTGCTGGATATGGCTTTTCAGTGGATAGAGCGACGCAAGTATGCGTGGAAACAGTTTTCTCGGTAGGCGCGTATGACGGAGAGTGTGCTTTCTGCCCGAAAGGTGCGCAAGCGCTTTCGCCTGCGTGAAGGTGAAGTGCTGGCCCTGAAGGGACTGGATCTGGATGTGCGGGAGAATGAATTCATCTGCATCGTGGGGCCCAGCGGTTGCGGTAAATCGACGTTTTTGCGCATGGCTGCCGGGCTTGAACCTGTCAGTGAAGGCGAGATCCTGTACCGGGGCCAGCCGGTGAAGACACCGCGCCGTGAGGTGGGCATGGTGTTCCAGGAATATTCCCTGCTGCCCTGGCGCACGGTGGAAGACAATGTGGCTCTGGGCCTTGAATTTGCCGGGAAAGGCCGCGAAGAGCGTCGCAAGGTGGCGCGCGAATATCTGGAGCTGGTGGATCTGGCCGCTTTTGCCCGGGCCATGCCCCATGAACTTTCCGGCGGCATGCGGCAGCGCGTGGCCATAGCGCGGGCCTTGGCCAACAGGCCTGACGTGCTGCTGATGGATGAACCGTTCGGGGCGCTGGATGCGCATACCCGTATCCTATTGCAACGGGAGCTGCTGCGCATCTGGCAGCATCACAAGACCACCATCCTTTTCGTGACCCACGGGGTGGACGAGGCCGTATATCTGGCTGACAGGGTCGTGGTCATGTCGGCGCGCCCGGGAACGGTCCGCGCTGTCGTGCCGGTGGACATTCCCCGGCCTCGCCACCGTGGGGATCCTGAATATGCGCGCCTGACGGCTTCCATCCTGGAAATGCTGGATACAAGTGCCGGGACCGGGCGCGATGAGCGGAAAAATGATGCGGGAGGCTGTCCATGCCGGTAGCTGGAGTGGATGTGGGGTCTGTGGCCGCCAAGGCCGTAGTGCTGGACGAGGAAAAAAAGATCGTTCTTGGGCGGGCCGTTCTGCCCACTGGCTGGAACAGCCGTGAAGCCGGGGAACAGGTGCTGCAGGCCGCCTGCCGTGCCGCGGGAGTGGAGCCGGCGGGCCTGCGGCGTGTGGTCGGCACGGGTTATGGCCGCGTGGCCTTGCCCTTTGCCGACAAGGTCGTGACCGAGATCTCCTGCCATGCGCGCGGTGCCTCCTGGCTGTTTCCTGCCACAGGCGTGGTGCTGGACATAGGCGGACAGGACAGCAAGGTCATCGCGGTGGAAGACGGTGCTGTGCAGGATTTTGTCATGAATGACAAATGCGCGGCTGGGACAGGACGTTTTTTGCAGGTCTTGTCCGGTATCCTGGGCATGGAGCTGCCGGAGCTGGGGCAGGCCGCCGCCACCGGCAAACCCGTATCCATCTCCAGCATGTGCGCTGTATTTGCGGAGACAGAGATCATCGGGCTGCTGGCGCAGGGGACGGCCCCGGCCGACATCGCTGCGGGGGTATACCTGTCCATCGCACGCCGTATGCGGGGGCTGGCAGCACGTATCCCGCTGAAGGGAGAGTGCACCTTTACCGGTGGGCTGGCTACCAGTCCGGCATTCAGCGGACTGCTTGCGGCGGAGCTGGGAGTACCGGTCAATGTCCCTGACGATCCCCAGACCGTGGGAGCTTTGGGTGCGGCCCTCGTGGCGGCCCGCTGATAACGCAACGACGCCACCGGCACGCTCCGGAGCGCATGGGAGAATAAAGATGACATACGCAAGTCTTGAACATTTTCGGGATGTGACCAGCCGTAACGTGCTGGCCCTGCAGGAAGCCAGGGAAAAAGGTCGCAAGGTGGTGGGGCAGTTCTGCATCTATTCCCCGCTGGAGATCGCCCTTGCGGCGGGTGCCGTGCCGGTCTCGTTGTGCGGTACGAAGCAGGACTCCATCCCTGTGGCGGAAGAGGTGCTGCCGCGCTGTCTGTGTCCCCTGATCAAGAGCAGCTTCGGCTTTGCCCTGCAGGACAGCTGCCCCTATCTGGCGGCTTCTGACATCGTGGTGGCGGATGCCACCTGTGACGGCAAGAAAAAAATGTATGAACTGCTGGCTGCCTACAAGCCCGTGATGGTCCTGCAGCTTCCGCAGATCCAGGATGAACGCGCTCATGCCTACTGGCGGGAGCAGTACGCCTTGTTGGTGGCCCGTCTGGAACAGGACTTTGGCGTCCGGATAACGGAAGAGAAGCTGCGGGCTGCCATGGATCTGACGTCCCGCTTGCGTCAGGCCCTGAAAAAGGTGCTGGATCTGGCCCGCCGGCGTCCGTCGCCCCTGCGGGGTCTCGATCTGCTGGACATCTGTTTTCGGGCCTCGTTCATGCCGGACTATGAACAGGCCATCCGCTTGCTGGAGGCCATCCACGCGGAATTGCAGGACGCCCCGGCGGCTGTGGCTCCAGATGCTCCCCGTATCCTGCTGACAGGCGTCCCCACGGGTATGGGGTCGCACAAAGTCGTGCAATTGCTGGAAGAATGCGGTGCCAGCGTGGTCTGTATCGATAACTGCACCTGTTACAAGAAAGTCCTGCTGAACATGGAAGAAGAGGGGGATGCCCTGGACATCCTGGCCCGCCGCTATCTGGACATGCACTGCGCCGTCATGTCTCCCAACCCCCACCGCTATAGCATCCTGAAGGATCTGGCCCGGGATTTTGCCGTGGATGCCGTGGTCGATCTGACATGGCAGGGCTGCCAGCCGTATGATGTCGAGTCCTGGAGCGTCAAAAAATTCGTGCGCGAAGAGCTGGGCTTGCCTTTCCTGCAGGTGGTGACGGATTATTCAGGTACGGATACGGAGCAGCTCAAGGTCCGGCTGGAAGCCTTCCTGGAGATGCTGGCCTGAGGCACTTTCCACAGCTCATCCGTCGCATATTAATATGCTATAATTATTGAATTTTCTTTTTTAGGAACAAACGAAAGATGCCATGGCAGCATATGCCATGGCATCTTTCATTCTGAGGGGAAGGAAGGAATTTGGGAATTCCGGCAGAATCAGCTACCAGTTTTCAGGATCGGCGTATTTTTCCTTGCCGAAGCTGCATGCACCGCACATGGATGTGCTGTTCACGAAATGGCCGTCTCTCGTATAGACATCGACCACAGGACCGTGCCCACAGGCGATGCATTTTTTCGTATAATTGGGGCGCAAGCGGCATTCGATGGGGGGCTGTTTTCTTTTGGTCATGATCTTTCTCCTTGAAGTGAAAAGAAAGCCTTGCCTTTGCAGAAATCACACTAGGCAAAAACGGGAACGCGAGCATGTCCGTTGTGTGACGATTGGATGTACCCCTGAAAAGTATGAAAGCAGAAGCGGGGCATGGTGAGGCATGGTCGTGCGATCGTGGCTCCGCTGCCCAAGACATAGTGGAAGCATGTTTTTTGCAATGAAGATTGGCTGTGAGGGAAAAAGCAAGGGCCACCGGCAAGCAGCCCGAAGGCTACCCTCTTGACTTATAGCGGCATGATCCTATCTGTACTCTGACACACGCTGTTCACGCACAGGGGAATATATGGAAAATCCCCCTGTGCCAGACAACAACATGAGAGGTTCATATGTCCCTTTTCGACATCTTCAATAAAAAGAACATTGGTGAAACGCTTGGCTCTCTTATGGATACGGCCAAAGAACAGGCATCCGGTCTGACCAAGGCTGCTCCCGGCGGCGTTGGCGGCCTGGTGGGTGCCGGCGCCCTGGGGGCGCTGCTGGGCTCCTTCATGTCCAAAGGCGCGTTGCAGAATGCCGCTCTGGTCGGTGCGGGCGCAGTAGCCTGGAATTTTTACCAGAAATGGTCGCAGTCCCAGAAAGAGAGCCAGCCTGCGGAACCGACTCCTGTCCAGCAGCCGGTGGCGGCTGTGGCCCCTGCCGAGCTGGATCCCACGGCCCGGCTCCTGCTGCGCGCCATGGTGTTCGCCGCGCGGGCGGATGGACATATCGACGCGACGGAACAGGATCGTATCAGCAAGGTCGTCGCACAGATGGCTCCCGGTCAGGACACCAATGCCCTCTTGGGTCAGCTGCTGAATGCCCCCATCGATCCTGCGGCTCTGGCCGCGGAGATTCGGTCCGCAGAGCAGGGGGAAGACCTGTACCGCCTGTCGTGCATGATCGTGGATATCGACCACTTTATGGAACGCAGCTACCTTGATGCGCTTGCCGCGGCCCTGAAGATCTCCGAAGCCCGCAAGGGACAGCTGGAGGAAGAGGCCCGTCAGGCCAAGGCCCAGCTGGCCGCGCATGCCGGATAGCATTTTTTAGCCCGGGTTAACCAAAGGCCACCCTTGCGGGTGGCCTTTTTCGGTCATAGCACCTTGGAGCATTCTAGTGACCTGTCTGCGGCAAATTAGGGGCGTGGAAAAGGCCTATATCGCCAAGAAACAGAAAATGGCGCATATTCCCCCTGAGAGCGAAAAAAGTTGTTTTTATGAATCACAGGTCAAAAAAATTTTTTTAGCGCCTTAAATCTCAATTTTGCGCGATGTATTTTTCGCCGATA
>NZ_JBNPNC010000083.1:0-6775 GCF_050314315.1 Desulfovibrio sp. SGI.102
AACAGAGTAGGGCGCGGCAGCCGTCGTCAGGTCAGCCTGAGAGGATGGAAAAGGGAGAAAGCCCTGTACAGGACTTTCTCCCCGGTAGTCATGGAATGCGGTAATACTTAAAGCGATGCTTTAAGCTCTTCCAGATGCGTGCGGGCAAAGTCCAGCGAAGGATCCACTTCCAGCGCGGCCGCCAGATGTTCCATGGCGGCTTCCTTCTGGCCCAGGAATTTTTCGCACAGCCCCAGATTGGCCAAGTCCATCACCGAGCCCTTGTCCACCTTGAGCACGGCACGGAAGGCGGCAGCGGCTTCTTCATAACGCTTGAGCTTGAACAGGCAGACGCCCAGCAGGTTGCCGTATTCCTTCATGTCCGGGCACAGGGCCACAGCGTCACGCAGGGGGGACAGGGCACTTTCCCAGTCGCCGGTCAGCGTGGAGACATAACCTTCGTAAAAGGCGGCCAGCCCCTTGGCGTCATTTTCGGGCTGCAGGGGGCGGGCCTGGGCGAAAAGGTCACGAGCCTCTTCAAAACGTTCCGCACGCAGGGCCAGCATGGCCCGGAAAAAGGGCAGGAAATGCGCGTTGGGGTAGCAGCGCTCCAGCACGGCCAGCCCATGCAGGGCCGTTTCCTCGTCCGCTTCTTCAGCCAGCTTGCGGCCCACGAACAGACCGATGCTCTGGTTGCGGTCACGCTCGCGGAAGGAGAGCCCCGGAGCGATGCAGTAGTGGGCCGGGACGCCCAGATCGGGATGCGTAGTCTCTACAGCATAGACCTGTACCGGTTCCAGATCATGCAGCGCCCGGAGCAGCTCGTCGCGGATGTCGGGCGCTTCCACGCTGGGCAGGTCGGACAGGCGGCAGACGGGCCCTTCCAGCAGCCATTGGATGTCCTCCAGACGCTCGAACTTGGAAAGACCGGAGGCCTCGTAGCAGGCCTGCGTGCAGAAGTCACCGCCCAGCTGGGCGATCTCCGTGACGGCACGGATGGCGGCCTTGGCCGGAGAGGCTGCGGTGCCGGCCGTGAACACGATCTCGGAGCGGGCCGGGAAGGTGGCCGGGTCCCAGGCCACCGCGCCGACAGTGGGCAGCGGCATGCCCAGGGAGAAATCCTTGAGCACGATATGGATGCCTTCCCGTTCAAAGGCGGCCAGCAGGTCGCGCAGGGTGGGATCGTCCACTTCGTGGGGATCGATGGTGGGGGTGGTCAGGCGTTCCCGGTCGATACGGCAGCAGACATGCCGCTCCACCAGTTCGGAAAGGCCCTGCAGAAGCGATTCCTCCAGGCTGTTGCCGGCGGACGTGCCGTTGAATTCGCCCAGCAGCTTGAACCAGTCCAGCGGCAGCCAGACGGTGCGACCGTCAGCCAGATGCGTGGCAGGGAAGAAGTTCCAGCGCAGGGTGCTCATGGCTTCGCGGGCCTGTTCCGGGGAAAGACTGTCGTCCACGGAGCGGCAGATCTCCTCGATGGGCAGCAGATCCTTGCCGAAGCGCTCTTCGGCCTCGGCCCAGGTGGCGCTGACCATATGCGGCAGGCGCTGCCAGAAACTGAAGAAGGCAAAGCGTTCCATCAGTTCCATCAGAGCGGAAGCACGGGCCTGTTCCGGCGAGGAACCTTTGCCCATCTGTTTGCGGGTGGGCATGATGCCGCGGGCGTCCCTGCCGCAAACGCTGAGGTAGACCGGGATGCCCAGACGGCCCACGTCCACGCGGCGGACTTCGGCCAGGATGTCCAGACCGGCGGCCTGCATGCGGGCCTGCACGCGTTCATAGGTCTCCTGGGGCGAGATGGTCTTGTCCAGGTCGCGGGTATAGCCCTTGGGGCAGGACTGCAGACGGATGACGGGAAGAGTGGTCGTGCTCATGGCTACTGCTTGCGCTCCAGGATATGCAGGACGTAGATGCGGCGCTGTTCCTTGCCGTCGGCATCTTGGCTCTTGACGCCGATATGGCCTTCCTGCACCTGGAAGGTCTTGGCGGCCAGCTTGGCAAAATGCGGTTTGGCGCGGGCCATGTCCGTGCAGAATACGGCCTTGCCGCCCGGAGCCAGATGACGGTCCACGAATTTCAGCAGCGGCCGGTGCAGGTCATCGAGATACAGGAGCTCCGAAGCGACGATGCGGTCGAAGCCTTCGGGGAAGCGCTCGTCCTTGCCGGGACGGGAAACGTCCAGATAGCAGACGTCGATCAGGTTCTGCAGCTTGTTGTGCAGCACGTTGGCCCGGGCGAACTGGAGGGCATCATTGACGATGTCGCTGGTCACGATATGGCGGAAGCCGTAACGGGAGGCCACCAGACTGAGCACGCCACAACCGCCGCCCAGCTCCAGCATGGTCTTGCCCTCGGGCTCCAGCTTGCGCAGGAAGCGCCCCAGCACGAAGGAGCCCGGCCAGACCTTGGCCCAGAGCGGCAGATCTTTCAGCGGGTCATGGATGGCGTGCCGTGCCAGCAGCCCGTCCAGATGGCTCTGCATATTGTTGATGTTCAGGACCTCCAGCTGGCCGTCATCCAGCTGCAGGGGAACAAAGTCCACATCGAAGGTCTTGCGGATGTCCGCAAGGATCTGGTCCAGCATCGTCGTCTCCCGTATATTTTTCCGTCTGGGCCGGATACGTCCCGACTGGCCGGAAAAGGCTTGTGGAATTCTCAGGGGATCACTAGGAAAATCTGAAAAGCTGAAAAAAAGGAGGCGCCCCGCCCGGGGACGCACTCACGAAGCAGACGGCAAAAGGCCGATGCCGACAATCCATACAGGCATTTGCGCCGCAAATCAACATGCCGGCTTGACAGGGCCCGGTGTGCGGGCTAGGCAGAATGCATGAAAACCATCCATCGCCTCGAAATTGTTGTTGCGGAAAGTGATTACGACTGCGCCACCGGCCTGCTGGCCCTGGAAGTGCCCTTTGGCTGGGAAGAGCAGAGCCTGCCCACCGGCGAGACGCGCTTCCGGGTCCACTGCGAGCAGAAGGATTTTCTGGAACGGCTGCAGCAGCTGCTGAAGCAGACCGTCCCGGCTGCGGAAAGCGCTCTTTCCGAGCTGGAGGAGACCGACTGGCTGGCGGCTTGGCGTCAGTTCTTCACGCCTGTGTGTTGCGGTAACCATTTTGTGGTCCTGCCGCCGTGGCTGGCGGATACGCAGGACTTCCCCGGCCGGACGCCCATCCTCATCGAGCCCAAGAGTGCCTTTGGCACCGGCCATCATGCCACTACGGCCCTGTGTCTGCGTGTGGTCAGCGATCTGCTGGAAGCCGGACGCCTGCAGGAAGGGCAGCATTTCCTCGATCTGGGCACCGGTTCCGGGGTGCTGGGCATCGGCTGCTGCAAGTTCGGCCTTACGGGCGAAGGTCTGGACATCGATCCGCTGGCCGTGGACAACGCGGTCGAGAATCGTGCCCTCAACGCCATCGCGCCTGAAAACTTCACCGTGGCCGAGGGCAGCATCGGTGCCGTGACTGGCAAGCAGTTCGACTTGGTGCTGGCCAACATCCTGGCCCGTCCGCTGACCGAGATGGCGGCCGATATCGTGCGCGTCTGCCGCCCCGGCGGTTGCCTCGTCCTTTCCGGGCTCTTGGAGATCCAGGCTGACGGCGTGACCGCGGCTTACAAGGCCCAGGGACTGCCCGAACCGCGCCGTATCATCGACGGCGAATGGGCCGCCCTGGTCTGGGATTCCGTTAAATAGGAAATGTTCTTGACAAGGACAGGGCATCCTGCTACATAAGGGCATCTTGAACGCAAAAGCCGCAAGGAGCTTTTTATGAATACTGTCACTTTCATGGGTAATCCTCTCCACCTCGAAGGCAACCTGCCCGTCGTTGGCCAGAAGGCCCCTGAATTCACGGTGTGCAACAACGGCCTCGAACCCCGCAGCCTGAAAGACTACGCGGGCAAGATCGTGGTCCTGGTGAGCGTGCCTTCTCTGGATACGCCCGTGTGTGATATGGAAGTGCGTCGCTTCAACAAGGAAGCCGCTGCCCTGTCCGACAAAGTGCAGATCCTGGCCCTGAGCTGCGACCTGCCCTTCGCTCAGGCCCGCTGGTGCGGTGCCGCCGGCGTGCAGGCCGTGGAAAGCCTGTCCGACTACAAGGACGTGGATTTCGGCAAGAACTACGGCGTGCTGATCCAGGAACTGCGTCTGCTGGCCCGCGCCATCTTCGTGGTGGCTCCCGACGGTACGCTGGCTTACAGCCAGCTGGTGCCCGAAGTGACCAACGAGCCTGACTACGACGCCGTTCTGGAAGCGGTGAAGAAGCTGGCCTAACCGGTCCCATCCATTGCTCTGATGCTTCTGGGCTCCCTTCGGGGAGCCCTTTTTTTGTGTCGTCGTCCACCGGAGTCCTTCCTGTCTTTGTCGTTCTCCCTGCGGATGCAGGCCAGGGAGCACTGTCCCTTGCAAATCATAGAGATGCTGATGGAGTGGCACAAGACGGATGTCCTTCAGTATACGGACTGGCAAATGCTCCAAGGGAAGTGTGCCGCGTCACGAGTTTTTCTGGATGACTCGTGGAAAAAAACGGAGCAGGGCAGAGCGGATGTACGAGCCACAAATCAAAACCGCCCATCAAAAGACACCCAACGCGTGTCTTTTCATTTCGCTCTATGGCGTTCGGTAGGACAAAATAACAAAAAAGGCGCTCCAAAGAGCGCCTTTCTGAAAAGCGGATACGTTGTTGCTATTTGCCCATGGCGTCCATGAAGTCCTTGTTGGACTTGGTCCCGCGCATCTTGTCCAGCAGGAATTCCATGCTGTCGATGGAGGACATGGGAGCCAGGATCTTGCGCAGGATCCAGACGCGGTTGAGGATATCGTCGGAAAGCAGCAGGTCTTCCTTGCGGGTGCCGGTGCGGTTGATGTCGATGGCCGGGAAGATGCGCTTTTCCGCCAGGTGGCGGTCCAGATAGATCTCCATGTTGCCGGTACCCTTGAATTCTTCGAAGATGACTTCGTCCATGCGGGAGCCGGTGTCGATCAGAGCCGTGGCGATGATGGTCAGGCTGCCGCCTTCTTCGATATTGCGCGCGGCACCAAAGATACGCTTGGGGCGCTGCAGGGCGTTGGCGTCCAGACCACCGGAAAGCACGCGGCCAGATGAAGGGGTCACGGCGTTATAAGCGCGGCCCAGACGGGTGATGGAGTCCATAAGGATGACCACGTCCCGCTTGCGTTCCACCAGACGCTTGGCTTTTTCCAGTACCATTTCACAGACCTGCACGTGGCGCTGGGGCGGTTCGTCAAAGGTGGAGCTGATGACTTCGGCCTTTTTCACGGTACGTTCCATGTCCGTGACTTCTTCGGGGCGTTCGTCGATGAGCAGGACGATCAGATAGACGTCGGGATTGTTGGCATTGATGGCGTTGGCCAAAGACTGCAGCAGAACAGTCTTGCCGGTACGCGGCGGGGCCACGATGAGACCGCGCTGACCACAGCCGATGGGCGACATGATGTCGATGACGCGGTTGGAAAGATTTTTCTCGCCATTTTCCATGATCAGCTGGTGATCAGGATAGATGGGCGTCAGGTTGTCGAACAGAACGAGATTTTTGGCATTTTCCGGCGGTTCGAAGCCGATCTCCGTCACTTTGAGCAGGGCAAAGTAGCGTTCGCCTTCTTTTGGGGGGCGGATCTGGCCGGAAACGATATCGCCTTTACGCAGGGAAAAGCGGCGGATCTGGGAGGGAGAAACATAGATGTCGTCCGGGCCGGGCATGTAGCTGCACAGGGGAGAGCGCAGGAAGCCGAAGCCGTCGGGCAGGATCTCCAGGACGCCATCCCCGTAGATGGCACCGTTTTGGGAGGCACAGGCCTGCAGGAGGGCGAAGATGAGTTCTTGCTTGCGCATGGAGCTGGCATTTTCGATCTCGTACTGCTCAGCCAGTTCCATCAGGGCCTGCATGCTGCGGGTTTTCAGTTCTGTCAGGCTCAGGCCGCTATCTGAAAGTAAGGCGGGTGCAGCCTTTTTTTTACGGACGTATTTACGGGGTGCTTTTTCCATGGGCGTAGAAAGCACGCATCACCGAAAAACGGCAATGCGATGCAAAAAGATGTTATGGGATTGGAAGAAAAAAGGCGTGTGAAAAGCGTGTAGCCTATCTTGTGGCCGGAAGCAAGTAAAAAATAGTTAATGCGCAGTGGTCGCAGGCTGCTTGGCAGGCGGGGAATAAAGAGAGATGAGCTCGGACTGCAAGTCCCGCTGTTCCGTCTTGAGGACTTCGCCCAGTTCACCGGTCACAAGGCTCATGGCCTGTTCCAAGAGACGCCGTTCACCAAAGGAAAGATCCTTGGTACGGCCGATGAGGAGGAGTTCGCGCAGGACGTTGGCGACGATGGAAAGGTCAGGACTCTTGAGGCGTTCGGAATACTCGCGGAAGCGCCGGTTCCAGTTCTGGCCTGTGTGGACGGTCTGCTGGGGGTTGTTGCGCAGCGCTTCCCAGATGTGTTCTGCTTCCTTGGTGCTGACCAAAGTGCGCAGACCAACATTAGAGGCATTTTTGACAGGTACCATGAGGGTGATACTGTTGGCCCGGATGCGCACGATGTAGAAATCGCACGCCGAACCACCAATATTCTGGCTGTCGATGCGCTCTATCTGGCCCACTCCTTGAGCTGGGTACACTACAAGCTGTTCGGATGTAAACATTTCCGTCCAAGGGTTGAAGTGCCCGCGCCAAACGCGAAGAAAAATAGCAAATGTGGAAAAGATTCAGGTAATCTTTTCCACTGTTAAAAGAACATAACGTACAACCAATCATTAGTCCAGCAAAAATTTTTTTTACTGGAATCATGACA